>NZ_PYQM01000026.1:0-59386 GCF_003027595.1 Escherichia sp. 20412-1
CCCGCCGGCTGTGCCGCGTCTTCAGCAGTTCGTCCTGACCGTTGTAGCTGTACTGCCGGTCCGTGAACGTGTCCGGTACCACCCCGCGCATCCCGCTGTATGTCTCCCTGCGCTTCAGTCGCCCGGCAGGGTCGTAAAGCTGCCGCGTGCTCAGCCGCCCCTGACTTCTGAGCACCTCACGGTGCAGGGCGTCACGCGTGAACTCACTGATAACCTCCCGGTCCAGATTTATCTGCTGGAGATGACCGCTGCCGTAGTACAGATGGCGCTGCGTTCTGCCGTCCGGAAAGGTGGTCGCTGTCCGGTTGCCCGGTTCGTCATACTGATGGGTTAAGATGCCCTGCGCCGTCTCCTCGGTCAGCATCCGTCCCAGTCTGTCGTAACTGAAGCGGATAATCTCCGGTGCATCCGTTTCCCCGGCATCCGACCGCTGGCGGCGGATTTCCAGTAGCTGGTCTGCCGCATCATAGATGTATTCTGTACGGCTTTCTGCTGTCTCTTTTGCCGTGAGCCGGCCCGCCGTATCGCGCGCCAGCCGGTGACGGATTTCACCGCCCCGCTCCCCGGTGAACACCACTTCCGTGACCGCGTTCAGCGCGTTGTAACGGTACGCCTGGCGACAGCCATCCGGGTTTATCTGCTCTGCCAGACGGTCCAGCACATCATGGCGGAACCGGTAGCACTCCCCGTTCTCGTTTGTGAGGGTGGTCAGCCGTCCGTAGGCGTCGTACCCGAATACCGTCCTGCGCCCCATCGCGTCCGTCCGGCTGCGCACCCGCCCCTGCCCGTCGCGTTGCCAGCGCGTTATCCTCCCCATCGGGCTGGTATACTTCACCAGCCTGCCCGCCGCATCCGGCTGGTAATGCGCCGTGCGGCCGTCCGCCAGTATCACCTCCACCAGGTGACCGCTGTCGTCATACCCGTAGCGCGTGCTGTGGCTCTGCGCGTCTGTCACCCGTATCAGCCGCGTGCGTTCGTCGTAGAACCAGGTCGTCTGCGAGCCGGAACAATCCGTATGCCGCGTGAGCTGCCCGTCTTCGTTCCACTGAAGGTATTTATTCCCCCCACGGGCATCGGTTATCTGTACCACCTGGCCGTGGCGGTCATACTGATACCGGGTGTTTTGTTGCAACGGGTCGGTCACGGTAAGAAGATTGCCGCGTTCATCGTACTCACAGCGCCAACTGTTCCCCGTCGCATCCACTTCCGTTTCCGGTTCGTGCCATACCGGGTGCCACTGTGTCTGTGCCACCCGCCCCAGCGGGTCGTGCGTCTCCGTGATATGCCCCAGGCGGTCATACACATAGCGCCATTTGCCGCCCTGAGCGTCGGTCATCCCCAGCAGCAGTCGTTCTTCGTCGCTCCAGCGGAACGTCATCACCTGCCCGGCTTCGTCCTGGTACGCCGTCACCTGATTCTGCGCATCCCACTGATGAAAGCGTGTCCGGCCCGCCCCGTCTGTCACACATACCACACGTTCAGCCATCCGCCAGTCCAGACGGTATCGTGCGCCACTGTCGGTATGGTGGCCCGTCACGCGCCAGGCTGCATCATCCGGCCCTTCATACCAGCCCCACTGGTAATAATATCCTTCGCCGCCGGGCTGCCGGTGCAGCGTCATGCAGTTGTTTTCGTCGTAAGCAAACTCACGCAACAGGTGCCCCGTGCTGTCGTGCACGCCGTTCAGGTGGCCAGCCTCGTCATAGTTGTAACGACGCAGCAGTAAAGGTGCAGTATCAGGGAAATGCTGATAAATCTGTGTCACCCGCCGGGGATGCGCCGCCAGTTCGTAATACAGACGGATGCACGGACGCTGCTGTTCGCCGCGGATTTCAGTGATGCGCCCCCGGTCGTCGTAGTACAGATTCAGACAGTTGCTGTTACGGTCGCCCAGCATTTTCAGCCGCTGGCGCTGCGGGTGATGCGGGTCGGCTTCAAACAGAAAAAAATGTCCATCATCGCTGCTGATAAGCCAGTGCCCCTGCTCACCACGCCGTACTGCCAGTCCTTCACCGGGGCTGTAAAACCCGCTCCCCGGCAGCACGGCTTCCATATCCAGCCGTCGCCCCATACCCGCCACAAAGGTCATGCAGTTTTCGTCCGCGTTACCCGGTGTGCGCTCGAGGCTGACTTCATACATCACGCTCCAGCCCTGACCGAACATCCCATCCGTGCGTTCGTCACGACTGCTGTACACACGCTGCCAGTCCAGCGGAAAGTGGCCCGGCAGGCTGAAATCGAAGTCATCATCATCAGCCAGGTATTTGGCCCCGGTGGCGGCGTTGACCGGATGCGGGAGGGCGCTGATGGCCTTCTGCGTCATCATGCTCATCCCGATACCGGCAGCAAAACAGGCGATTTTAGAAAGCATTTTGCCCGGGCGAAGAAACATCAGCGCCACGGTTGCCACCAGGGTTATCTGCGACCTGCCGCTTCTGATATCCCTGACCACCAGTAACGGACCGCCAATGCGGACATCCGGTGACACAAACGCCCCGTCCCCCGGCGCATTCACCACCCTGGCCTCGCAGGTACAGCGTGCCCCGCTGCGTGCCGCTGGCTGACTGTTGACACGCACATCCCGCGCACCTTCCGCGATATATTCCGCCGCGGGCGGTTCGTCATCACCTTTGAACAGATTACTGATACTACCAATAACCGCATTCACTCCCTGAAAGGCGGTTTCCAGCAGACCGTCCGGACTCAACAGGTTAAGAGCCGTTCCCAGAGGGTCATCCAGAAAGGCGGCTTTTTTTTGTGCGAGTAACTGAGTCAGTGAGGAAGGATGTTTATGGCAGTCGATTTTATCGTCAGGGGTCGGGGTGGAGCCAGGTGCCGCACTGGCCACGGTGGGCTGCCATAGTTCCGACACAAAATGTGTCACGCCATCCACCATCTCAGAACGCCCTTCTTCCGTACTGAGCTGGTCGTGCAGCGCCCGGGACATCAGAACAGGTCCAGTCACCGGATGAACCGCCAGGGCTATTGCCCCCGCCATTTCCAGATATTCCCCGGCCACATCCCGGAACGTTCTGGCGTCCTCCTGACGCTGCGCTTCTTCCTGTTCCGCCTTCGCCTGCGCTTCCTGCGCCTCAATCTCCTGCCGCGATGCCGCTGTGGCCGCTGCCCGCGCGGCAGGTTTGCTGTTGATCAATGTGTCACCAGAGCCGGTGAGGATGTAACCTTCAATCTGAGGCGGGAAAAGCATATCTGCGAGGTCTGAACAGGCTTCGCTGACCGTTTCTGTCACGCCGGTGTACACCATCGCCACACCCGCCACAAAACCGGTCAGCACGACAGCCGTGCACCCCATCGTGATCCCTACTGACGCCGCCAGTAACGAGGTTGCACCGACAATGAGGGCATCAATAACGACATTTGCGGCCACTTCCAGCACCGCCCCCAGCACATCTGCCATAAACGACGTATGCAGCAGGGCATCACCCTGCCTTGCCGCCCAGAATGCATCTTCCATGTCCCGTTCCCTGTGTGATTAATGCGTCCTGGTTTCCTGCCGTATCCTGAAGCGCAGATTCTTTTTAATTTCAGCCCAGCGCGTCATGTCTGCCGGGGTCAGCGGTGTGGTTCTGGCGTAAGTGAAGGCCATCATGACCCGCTCACCCGGCAATACAAATGCCACCTGACACTGATACACCTGCTCGTTCCCCCGGAGAAACTGGCTCTGTATCTCCAGCCCTTCCTCAGCGTCATTAATCCCCACGCGGGTCACCTGCACGGGCGTGTGGTGCAGTTCCCTGACCTGCTTTTCCAGCTTTTTCATTTGCTGTTCAACCTGAGAGGCTAATTCGTCTCCTTCCTGCATCTGACCCCGGCTGATAATGAGTGCGGCGTCGGGATTGCTGAGCCGCAACATATTAATGGTACTGTCCTGAATAATATTCCCGGTGAAAGTTATAACTGTCTCATTGAGGTAATATTCCGTCATAATGGCATGAGTCCTTTTTAATAAACGAATTATTTTTTGATGGGTTTTTATTTATTTTTTAGTCATGAAGGTGACGTCTATTGCCGTCTGAAGGGCTGTTTTCTCTAATGCTCCAGGCGGAGGTATATTTGCCGCTCTGTCATTCATGTTTAAATCAAGCTGCCCTGATTGTGTATTTATTTTTCCGTTCTCTGTTGCTGTAATATTAAAATTCTTACAGGTTATATTAAATATTCCGTCACTGGTCATTTGCAGGATAGTTTCTCCGCAGCTAAGAATAATGGAATCTCCCGCAGCAAGGCGTAAATTCTGCACTGTCTGAATTGTTTTATCCCCGCCGGCGAGAGAGATATCATCTGTCTGGACTGTTAGAGAACGTTTCTCACCAATAATCGCAGTTTCTGTTTTATCAATAACTTTAAGGCGATTATTGCCCACCCAATGGCTTTCATTATTATTTACTTCAATGCGTTGATCTTTCTCGGCATGCAACCAGACTTCTTCTCCGCCAGTTTTATCCTCAAAACGCAGGGCGTTAGCATTGGTTGGGCCGCCGCCGATGGTGTGGCTGTAAAACCCGCTTTGCGTCGCTGCGCCCGGTAGTCCCCACGGAGGCATGGTGTCCTGGTTGTATGTCCGCCCCACGATAATGGGTAAATCCGGGTCACCGTTTTTGAAATCCACTAGTACTTCCTGACCAATGCGCGGGATCTGAATGCCACCGAATCCTTTACCCGCCCACGGATAACTGACACGGATCCAGCAGGAGCTGTTTTCGTCATTCTTACCGTAACGATCCCAGCCAAACTGAACTTTCACCCGGCCATATTTATCCGTCCAGATTTCCTGCCCCGCCGGGCCAGTCACGATGGCGCTCTGCGGACCTTTGGTATGGGGTTTGCTCAGAGTTCGCTGCGGACGGTAAACTTCATTGGTGGGATGCAACTCAAAGCTGGTTGAGTAAGAGAAGTGCTGCTCCTGGCCGCTGTGTTGCGCATTGTCCTGTATAAATAGTGTGGTCTGTGCCAGCAGATATTCCCGGTTCACTTCGGCTGTTGGATAGTTTTCCAGGATGAAGGTAAAACCTGTCATCAGGGTACGAATATTGCCACTGCCCTGTACCCGACTACCGGGGCTACGCTGTTCTTCCATGCGGATGCGTGTCAGCATTTCACCTTCACTCTTTGTGAAGTAGTCTCCCGGCCATTCGTAGTGCTCATATTCAGCAAGGCCGGTTTCACGTGGATTAGCCACGGTGCTCTTCAGCAGTGAACGCGGCTTCATAAAGTCGAAATCATTCAGCACCCACTGTCCGCTGCGCAGGCTTTCATTTGCTGTGATGGTATGGATAAACTCCTTGTCCAGTTTCAGCCCTTTCTGGTAATAACACACCAGCGGCGAATCTGCGCATGTCTTGTGGACATTAATGGCATCAGCCAGCACTAACGTGTGACTGTTCTCGCTGTGCTCAAACCACCAGTAGATACCCCACTCCTGCATCAGGCGCTGAATAAAATCAAAATCTGTTTCACCGTACTGCACCTGCCAGGTGCGAATCGGATAATTTTCCACCAGTCGTTTTTCCACTGGCCAGGGGTACTCATCCAGTACCTCATCCAGGATGTCCACCACGTTTTTATTCTGAAACGCTTTGTAGTCACTCGTGTGGGTCAATATTTTTAACCACGGTTCGATCCGCAGTTCATACACCACCGAGCGTCCTTGATGACCAGCCACGCGCGCCGCCGTCACCAGCCCGCTGATATACCGTTTTCCGCCGCCATCCAATTCGATATGGACGCACAGATCTTTGCCCACCATCGATTTGAGCTGCAGGTTGGCTGCGGGGGAAACATAGCCTATGTTCAGGGTGTCAGGAGTTTTTAATTTAATAGAATAAGTAAATAGTTCCCCTACTGTTTCTGTACCACCTAAGCTTGCGAACAGTAACATTCCATCAGGAACAGCGCTGCCGCTCAAAGTCACGTTATGCTTACCCGATCCAATTAGTGTGCCGGATGGGTAATCTGTAGCTGTAAAACTCATAATTAATCCTTTTAACTAGGAATGGCTAAGTGCTAATAAGAAATCTTACAGAGAAGAAAATATACAAAATATTCGTCGTTGGCATAAAACACCTCAATACTTATGAGTGCTACTGAAGGTACTATCAACCATATATACCATGAAGAATGCACAGTCATGTTACCCTGGTGAAAATATTCACCTGAAGCACATTAATAGAAGCAATGAAATTATTTAACTTGTCATTTGATATGATTATCATCAAGTCTTAAAATACGCCCCCCTGATCTAATTATGCTAAAACCATAGTATTCTTTTTTACTTCCGGAAGAGAGCATATATTTTCCGATATAAATAACATCTGAAGATAGCTCACTTATGTCAATACATACGGGATCGAACTGACCAGTCACTCTTTTCAGTTTTATTGCATTACCATATTTACCTTCATATAAAATATAATTTGAAATCATATTCCCATCGTCTGGTTTTGAACAAACCCGTGCGTCTTGTAAATATATATTACCGGGCAACAATGGACGAACATAATCACCAACAGTACATCCCGATAAAAAGAGCAACAAAAAGAATCTCTTCATATGACGCCCGCAGGAAATAAATTAAGCACCTTTTTGTATTTTTCCGATAGAGTATTCGCTGATTCAGTTGTATCTCCTACATAGTTAACATTTGCCAAATCAGCTACCAATCCATAGTTAATCAATAGCCAATAATCAGCAACTATAGATGCTTGTTGTTCCATTGAATAAGAAGCAATTGACTGTAAATTAAGATCGTAATGATAATTTGCCGCCCAGGAAAACAAACCACGCAACTTAACTGAATACCCTTTCTGATATTGCCAAACATGCATCATTTCATGAATAAACAAGTGAGAAGCACCAGCTACTGTTTCACGATCGCCAGGCATTGCTTGCGATGAAAAATCTGAACTATAAACAGCATCAGGATAATACATTTCCCCGTTTGGGGTCATCGCTGTTCTTTCCCCTTGACCTGGCAAGGGTTTTTCATTGTGGATCCATACCTTGTTATAATCAATTGTATTCTCAAAAATCGATCTGGCTAATGTTAATTCACCAGATGTCATTCTCCTTAATGACATCTCATTCCTTCTGGAAAGAATATTTTTCAGATAAAAAACAAACGTTCCTTTATTATTTATTAAATAGGGTTCTCTTTGATGTTCAACATTTCCACTTTATGCAGTGTTGATGACATCATCTTCATAGACAATGAAATCAAAGCAAGTTATCAAAGTTTCCCATTACGATTACTTAACATTAACTCTCAGTATCTTTGTTTATCTATCTTCAATATCAATAGTTGATGCAAATGATTGCACGGATAACATAATCCTCATCAATTAATTAATATCTGTAAACGCTACCGCCCCACCCTGATATCATGATCTGCACGTGGCTATCTTAACGTGATGCTCCATACATTAGTAATGTAAATCATGAATTCGGAATATATCAAATTCACTTCATAAATTAATATCGAGAATGATATACATATTAAAATTATATTGAAGTAATGTTTTAAGAGTTGTATTCCCCTGAAACCAGTCATACGCCAGTCCCTCACTGTTCAGTGATAATCAGCGAAGGGATATGTTGGCGACCAACCACACTAGTGACCACTGAAACCACGGGCGTTCAGAGCGACGAACGAGGAACAAAAGATCTGGTCTGCAATCGAGTACCCTCAACGCAACAATAGTTGTATCAGTCATAATTTCACCAGATTGCTATTTTGTCGTCAGTCGCTTTTATACCCATACATTTAGAGCGGGATCATTTTGCATCGTTACACGATAACAGGTAGGATTCTGCGCCGACAGTTATACCCATAAAGAATAATGGTGAAGGCTGTCATTGCCACGGTGAATAAACAAACCATGTGGTGTCATATATAACCTTTTAGCGAGAAACTCAGGGAGCGCAATGAGTAAACACGACACAGATACTTCAGATCAACACGCCGCGAAACGCCGCTGGCTTAATGCCCACGAAGAGGGCTATCACAAAGCGATGGGTAATCGCCAGGTGCAGATGATCGCCATTGGTGGCGCGATTGGTACTGGTTTGTTTTTAGGCGCAGGTGCCCGACTGCAAATGGCGGGACCAGCACTGGCACTGGTTTATTTAATCTGCGGCTTGTTTTCGTTTTTTATTTTGCGTGCGTTGGGTGAGTTGGTATTACATCGCCCTTCCAGTGGCAGTTTTGTCTCATATGCCCGTGAGTTTTTGGGTGAGAAAGCCGCTTATGTTGCTGGCTGGATGTACTTCATCAACTGGGCAATGACCGGGATTGTCGATATTACTGCAGTTGCACTGTATATGCATTACTGGGGCGCGTTTGGCGATATTCCACAATGGGTATTTGCGCTCGGGGCATTAACCATCGTCGGCACCATGAATATGATAGGTGTAAAATGGTTTGCAGAGATGGAGTTCTGGTTTGCGCTGATTAAAGTTCTCGCCATTGTTACCTTTCTGGTCGTGGGTACAGTGTTCCTCGGTAGCGGTCAGCCACTGGATGGCAACACCACAGGATTTCATTTAATTACCGATAATGGCGGTATCTTCCCCCACGGTTTATTGCCTGCACTGGTGTTGATTCAGGGCGTAGTATTTGCTTTCGCTTCCATTGAGATGGTGGGAACTGCCGCCGGAGAATGTAAAGATCCGCAGACCATGGTGCCTAAAGCCATTAACAGCGTGATTTGGCGTATTGGTCTGTTTTATGTCGGTTCCGTGTTGTTGCTGGTGATGTTATTGCCGTGGAGTGCGTATCAGGCGGGGCAAAGTCCGTTTGTGACGTTCTTCTCTAAACTTGGCGTGCCGTACATCGGCAGCATTATGAATATCGTGGTGCTGACCGCCGCACTCTCCAGCCTGAACTCTGGCCTGTACTGCACCGGACGTATTTTACGCTCAATGGCAATGGGCGGTTCTGCACCAAGTTTTATGGCGAAAATGAGTCGCCAGCATGTTCCGTATGCCGGGATTCTGGCGACGCTGGTCGTGTATGTTGTCGGCGTATTCCTCAATTATCTGGTGCCGTCGCGCGTTTTTGAGATTGTGTTGAACTTTGCGTCGCTGGGAATTATCGCTTCGTGGGCGTTTATCATTGTTTGCCAGATGCGCCTGCGTAAAGCGATTAAAGAAGGTAAAGCGCAGGAAGTCAGTTTTAAACTCCCCGGCGCGCCCTTCACTTCCTGGCTGACTTTACTGTTTTTGCTGTGCGTCCTGGTGCTGATGGCGTTCGATTATCCGAACGGGACTTATACCATCGCGGCACTGCCGGTTATCGGTATTCTGCTGGTTGTGGGTTGGTTTGGTGTGCGTAAACGCGTTGCCGAAGTTCACAGCACTGCGCCAGTCATCGAGGAAGATGAAGAAAAACAGGAAATTGTGTTTAAGCCTGAAACGGCGAGTTAATTGCAAAATTGCCCGGTTTAAAGCCGGATGCGGCGTAAATGCCTTATCCGGCTAACAAACTATAAATAAATCAAATAATTATGCATGTTGTAGGCCTGATAAGACGCGACAGCGTTGCATCAGGCATTGTGCTCCGCTTGCCGGATGCGGCGCTAGCGCCTTATCCGGCCTACGAAAGACAAACTCCCCTGTGTCGATTACAGCGCAATACGAATCACATCGTCCGGCTGGGTAGCTTCCTGCTGTTTAGTGGATTTTTGTTTAACACTGACATACAGCGTTTTGCCATCGGCAGACAGCGCCAGGCTGTTCGGATGGGTCGGCGTATCGAACGTTTTCACTACCTTGTAGGTTTTCGCGTCAATCACACTGACTTTACCTGCCTGACGATGTGTCACATAGGCTTCATTACGCGCCGGGTTAAACAGCACAGCCAGTGATTCCGGTGCCGCTACCTTCGCCAGAATATTGCCTTCACGAGTATCAACCACCAGCACTTCCGCAGCTTTGGAGTCGGTGATAAACGCACGCTGGTTGGCGGTATCGAGACTAATGTTGATAAAGAAGTGCTCTTTGCCATCATCCAGCAACTTTTTACGGCTCAAAATTTTGTTGTCGGTGGTGTCGATAGTAATCAATTCACCGTCAGCGTTGGTGGTATAGAGACGTTTGCCTTTGCTATCCAACGCCAGGCCAGTGCTCATTTTACCGGTGTTCTGGATGGCAGTTTTCAGTTTGATATTCTCACCGTCAATCACCCAGATCACGCTCTCCTTCCCAATACCGCTGATGTAAACGGTATTCGTGGCATCATCTGCTACCAGTTCACGCGGCTGCAGCGGGCGCACCTCTTCCGTGCGCTTACGATCATCCAGCACCAGACGCCCTTTCACTTCGCCCGTTTTGGCATCGATCGCCGTGACCGCGCTGTTTACGGTGTTACCAAACCACAACGTCTGGGTGGCATTGTTAATGGTGGCGCCAAACGGTTTGAGATCATTATGAATCACCTGAGTCACTTCCAGAGTGACCGGATCGAGACGATAAACCACCCCGCCTTTATCCAGTTTGCGGCTTTGCGATGTAGCGAGCCACAGCGCATTTTCCTGCTGGCTATAAGCCATTTCGTAAGCGCCTTTACCTACCGCTTTACGCAGCATTTCTTCCGCTGCCTGCGTGCTGAATGATGAAGCAACGAGCAATGAACCTAACAGTAATGAACCACGCAGACGCGATGAAAACAGATGACGTAAATGCATGACGACTCCCTTTGATGAACCGATATTTTTGCTGCTTCACAGTACTTCGCTGAGCGTAATCTTCGTTACACCCTTGTTATAAATGGGAATGGTAATCATTATTTTCTCAAATGTGGAGTATTTCTTGCTGTTACGACTACAATTTTCTCAATTGGTTAACGTATCGTGCCGTTTTGTTTTCTATAAATTTACAAATTCATTACCATAGCGATGTTTTTCCATTCTTAACCTGGCTTTTTTCATGAAGATTTTTTCCGTCCGACAGACTGTCTTATCTGCGCTGATTGTCCTTTCCCCATCCGTTTTTGCCGCTAATGAACAAACCATGATTGTGAGTGCCACACCACAGGTGGTTTCAGAGCTGGATACCCCAGCGGCGGTCAGTGTGGTTGATGGCGAAGAGATGCGCCTGGCAACACCGCGCATTAACTTGTCTGAATCACTGACCAGCGTGCCTGGTTTACAGGTACAAAACCGGCAGAACTATGCGCAGGATTTACAGTTGTCGATTCGTGGATTTGGTTCCCGCTCTACTTACGGGATCCGCGGGATTCGCCTGTATGTGGACGGCATTCCCGCCACCATGCCCGACGGGCAAGGACAAACGTCTAATATCGATTTAAGTAGCGTGCAAAACGTGGAAGTACTGCGTGGCCCCTTTTCCGCCCTCTATGGCAACGCTTCCGGTGGGGTGATGAATGTCACCACACAAACGGGGCAACAACCGTCAGGCATTGAAGCCAGCAGTTACTATGGCAGTTTTGGTAGCTGGCGTTACGGGTTGAAGGCAACGGGAGCAATGGGTGACGGCACACAGGCTGGCGATGTCGATTACACCGTTTCGACCACACGTTTTACGACCCACGGCTACCGTGACCATAGTGGTGCACAGAAAAATTTAGCCAATGCCAAATTGGGCGTACGTATTGATGATGCCAGCAAATTAAGCCTGATTTTTAATAGTGTGGATATCAAAGCAAACGACCCTGGTGGGTTGACCGAAGCAGAATGGAAAGCGGATCCGCAACAAGCTCCTCGCGCTGAACAGTACGATACACGGAAAACCATCAAGCAAACTCAGGCTGGAGTGCGTTATGAGCGTAGTCTTAGCGCCAGCGATGAGATGAGCGTGATGATGTACGCGGGTGAGCGTGAAACGACCCAGTACCAGTCAATCCCGATGGCACCACAACTTACCCCGTCACACGCAGGCGGCGTGATTACGCTGCAACGCCATTATCAGGGAATAGACAGTCGCTGGACACACCGCGGCGAACTGGGTGTTCCGTTCACTTTAACCACCGGTTTAAACTATGAAAACATGAGTGAAAACCGCAAGGGCTACAATAACTTCCGCTTGAATTACGGCATACCAGAATACGGGCAAAAAGGTGATTTGCGCCGCGACGAGCGTAATCTGATGTGGAACGTCGATCCCTATTTACAGACCCAGTGGCAACTGACTGACAAACTGTCACTGGATGCTGGCGTGCGCTATAGCTCAGTATGGTTTGATTCCAACGATTATTACATTACTCCCGGTAACGGCGATGACAGCGGAGATGCCAGTTATCACAAATGGCTGCCAGCCGGATCGTTAAAATACGCCATCACCGATGCCTGGAATATCTATCTGGCAGCGGGACGCGGCTTTGAAACGCCGACCATTAATGAACTTTCATACCGTGCCGATGGGCAAAGCGGGATGAACTTTGGTTTAAAACCGTCCACCAACGATACAATCGAAATCGGCAGTAAAACGCGTATTGGCGATGGTCTGTTTAGCCTCGCAGTGTTCCAGACCGATACTCATGATGAAATCGTTGTCGATAGCAGTAGCGGTGGGCGTACCACTTATAAAAATGCCGGGAAGACGCGTCGTCAGGGAGCCGAGCTGGCGTGGGATCAACGTTTCGCCGGAGATTTCCGCGTAAAAGCGTCGTGGACCTGGCTTGATGCAACATATCGCAGCAACGTTTGTAACGATCAGAACTGTAATGGTAACCGGATGCCAGGGATCGCCCGCAATATGGGTTTTGCGTCTTTAGGTTACGTACCAGAAGAAGGCTGGTATGCCGGTACAGAAGCGCGATATATGGGCGATATTATGGCTGATGACGAAAACACGGCAAAAGCGCCCTCTTATACTCTCGTTGGTTTGTTTACCGGCTATAAATATAATTACCGCAATATGACGGTGGATTTATTTGGCCGGGTCGATAATTTATTCGACAAAGAATATGTCGGATCGGTGATTGTTAATGAATCCAATGGCCGATATTACGAGCCAGCACCTGGACGGAATTATGGTATTGGCGTAAATCTCGCATGGCGGTTTGAATAATATTACGTGGTGGCGGTATAACACCGCCACCTGTTTTGTTAATTGTCATCCGCCACACGAATAACGACTTTGCCGAAGTTTTTACCTTCTAACAGGCCAATAAAAGTCTGTGGGGCATTTTCTAAACCGTCGGTCATTTGCTCGCGATAATGGATTTTCCCCTCTTTCACCCATTGCCCCATCTCCTGCTGGAACTCATGGATCCGGTGCCCATAATCCTGGCTGATAATAAAGCCTTGCAGACGAATACGTTTTTTCAGCACCGTGGCCATCAGCAACGGTAAACGATCCGGACCAGATGGCAATTCCGTCGCATTATAGCCGCTCACTAAGCCGCAGACAGGAATACGCGCGGATGTATTGAGCAACGGCAACACGGCATCAAACA
Organism: Escherichia sp. 20412-1; assembly: GCF_003027595.1. Classification (NCBI taxonomy): domain Bacteria; kingdom Pseudomonadati; phylum Pseudomonadota; class Gammaproteobacteria; order Enterobacterales; family Enterobacteriaceae; genus Escherichia; species Escherichia sp. 20412-1. The sequence goes on from NZ_PYQM01000026.1 coordinate 13,433, forward strand.
CTTTACCGCCCACATTTTCATAATAGATATCAACACCTTTCGGACACGCCTTCGTCAGTTGTTCAGCAAAATCATCCGCATGGTGATCAAGGCAAACATCGAAACCCAGTACATCAGTAGCATGGCGGCATTTTTCAGCGCCACCGGCAACACCCACCACCCGACAGCCTTTCAGTTTGCCGATTTGCCCCACCGTTGCGCCAACAGGGCCGGTTGCAGCAGCAACCACCAGCGTTTCCCCCTTTTTAGGTTGACCGATATCCAGCAAGCCCATATAAGCGGTAAAACCAGGCATCCCCAGCACACCCAGCGACCACGAAGGGTTTTGTGGCTGATCGCCAAGTTTCACCAGTTCATCACCGCTGGATATGTCGTAGTCCTGCCAGCCGCTGTAGCCCAGCACCCAGTCGCCAGGCTGGTAGTCCGGATGATTTGATTCCACCACCCGGCTCACCGTGCCGCCAACCATCACGCCACCAATATCAACCGGTGGTGAATAGGATGGCTCATCGCTCATGCGCCCGCGCATATACGGGTCCAGCGACAGATAAACTGTGCGCAGTAACACCTGACCTTCACCTGGCGTGGCAACGTCATCTTCTTCCAGACGGAAATTCTCCGGAACCGGCGCTCCATGCGGACGCGAGGCCAGAACCCAACGGCGGTTACGCTGCTTTTGTTGCCCCATAATGATCTCCTGTGCTTTTGGCATGAATCCATCAATGGTAGCAGGCTCACGTGGTGAGATGTGTTTGTATGCATCACATTCGTCCAGCAACACACAATAATTTCATTATAGATTGCGTTGCTTCCGGCTGTTTTCGATAGTATTGATAGCATCATTACTATTCGATGTTTTATAGAGGCTCGACATGTCCATCCGTTTTGCCCGCAAAGCCGATTGTGCTGCAATTGCAGAAATTTATAACCACGCCGTGTTGTATACGGCGGCTATCTGGAACGACCAAACGGTGGATGCAGATAACCGAATCGCCTGGTTTGAAGCGCGAACATTATCCGGTTATCCGGTGCTGGTGAGCGAAGAAAATGGCGTTGTCACGGGGTATGCCTCATTTGGTGACTGGCGTAGTTTCGACGGTTTTCGCCATACAGTGGAACATTCGGTATATGTTCATCCGGATCATCAGGGCAAAGGTCTTGGGCGCAAATTGTTAAGCCGGTTGATTGATGAAGCGCGGGATTGCGGGAAGCATGTCATGGTTGCCGGGATCGAGTCGCAAAATCAGGCCTCGCTGCATCTACACCAGTCGCTGGGATTTGTCGTCACCGCACAAATGCCGCAGGTAGGCACTAAATTTGGTCGCTGGCTGGATCTCACCTTTATGCAGTTGCAACTCGACGAACGCAGTGAACCGGACGCTATCGGATGAATCAGTCGCTTACCCTTGCCTTTTTGATCGCCGCCGGGATTGGCCTGGTGGTGCAAAACACATTGATGGTGCGCATCACTCAGACCTCCTCCACCATTCTCATCGCCATGCTACTGAACTCACTGGTGGGAATTGTGCTGTTCGTGTCTATTTTGTGGTTTAAACAAGGGATGGCAGGGTTTGGCGAACTGGTGTCCAGCGTGCGTTGGTGGACTCTAATCCCTGGTTTGCTGGGATCATTTTTTGTCTTCGCCAGTATCAGCGGGTATCAAAATGTGGGGGCGGCAACGACTATTGCAGTACTGGTCGCCAGCCAACTTATTGGAGGTCTGGTACTGGATATTTTCCGCAGTCATGGCGTGCCACTTCGGGCGTTGATTGGTCCAATTTGCGGAGCGGTTTTATTGGTAGTTGGCGCCTGGTTGGTGGCCAGACGCACGTTTTAATCAGAGGATGGTACCACCTTTCGTTAACTGTTCGTGGCGCGCTTCCATATCTTCTTTATGCTTGCGTCCGTGATGGGCGATTGCTGTGCGCAAACGCTGTTGCTGGGTGTAGCGATCTTCCCGGCTTAACTCTGCGTCATCGCTCAGGGCGATTAACAATTCGTTCATATGGGCAATGACGCTCTCCTCAATCGCGGCATCCACGCGCGCGATGACCTCATCCAGATGCGACATACTTTCTCCTTAGCCACTTGTGAAATTTATCGATTCACTCAAATGATATAAGTCTGCGTTGTGCCGTCAAGCCAGCGAGTAAGATTTAAAACAGTGAAAACAGTAGCGCCACTGGAAAACTCATCGGCCATGTGATCCCCACCAGAAAGGCGCTCAGAAAGCGAATGCTCTTCTTATCGTGGGAAAGAAACCAGGTAATAAGAAAGGCGATTACTGCCATAACAGCATAAAAAACAAGCAAACATTGAAAAAGAGACATGTACAGGCATCCAGCCAGGTGAATAAAACGCGCGCAAATATGCGTCATTTCTTGATGCGCATCAAGTTTTCAATCCATTTAAGATAAATTCAATAACCTACGGCATGCTCTTGTCCATCTTCAGAATGAGTATGATTGCGGATTTTCCCAACCCGTACTATACACATAGGGGCTATGACAAAAGGTGGCAAAAATGAACGTTTCCAGTAAAACTGTAGTGCTGATAAATCTCTTTGCTGCTGTTGGGTTGTTTACTCTTATCTCTATGAGATTTGGTTGGTTTATTTGATGTAGCGATATTGCACGCAGCACGTACTGTCAGAGAGAAATCAACTCTCTGACAGTAGGTTAGATCCTCTCACACTCTCCAGATTTACAACACTATCCTTAATGCTTAACCATTACGTGGCGTACTACGGTGTAATCTTCCAGCCCATAAAGTGACATATCTTTGCCATAACCTGAAAGTTTCTGCCCGCCGTGCGGCATTTCACTGACCAGCATGAAGTGGGTATTGACCCAGGTGCAGCCATATTGCAGACGAGCGCTCACGCGATGCGCCCGACCGACATCTTTCGTCCACACCGAAGAGGCCAACCCGTACTGACTGTCATTCGCCCAGTTAACCACTTGCTCTTCGTTGTCGAAGGCCGTCACGCTCACTACCGGGCCAAATACCTCTCTTTGAACGATGGCATCTTCTTGTAACGCACCGGCCAGCAGTGTAGGCGCATAATAATAGCCGTTACCCGGCCGTTTTTCACCGCCGGTGATCACCTTAATGTGTCCCGTCGCCTTCGCCTCTTCCACCGCCCTGCTGACGCGTTCGAGATGTGCCAGTGAGCTTAACGGCCCCAGCTCTGTGGCACCATCATCCGGTGCACCAGATTTTAACGTTGCCACTGCGGCACCGAGTTTTTCCACCAGCGCGTCGTAAATACCTTTTTGCGCGTAGATACGACAGGCAGCAGTGCAATCTTGTCCGGCATTGTAATAGCCAAAGGTGCGCACACCTTCGACCACTGCTTCAATATCTGCATCATCAAAGACAATCACTGGTGCTTTACCGCCCAGTTCCATGTGGGTGCGCTTTATGGATGGTGCTGTATGGCTGATGATGTGCTCACCGGTAGCGATAGACCCCGTCAGCGACACCATGCGCACTTTTGGATGTCCGGTCAGCGGATCACCCACCGTTTTACCTCTGCCAAACAGTACGTTGATCACGCCTGGCGGGAGGATATCTTTCGCCAGTTCTGCCAGTTTCAACGCAGTCAGCGGTGTAATTTCTGATGGTTTAAGCACTACGCAGTTCCCCGCCGCCAGCGCCGGAGCCAGTTTCCACGCTGCCATCATCAACGGGTAGTTCCAGGGGGCGATAGAGGCCACAACACCTAATGGATCGCGGCGAATCATTGATGTATGACCTTCAAGATATTCACCCGCCGCCAGACCATTCAGGCAGCGCGCAGCGCCGGCGAAAAAGCGAAAGACATCGACAATCGCCGGAATCTCATCATTAAAAGCACTATGCAGCGGTTTGCCACAGTTACGGGACTCCAGTTCGGCAAAAACCTGACCGTTCTCTTCGATAACATCCGCCAGTTTCAGCAGGCATTCCGCACGCATTTTCGGCGTGGTTTGCCCCCACCCGACAAATGCGGCATCTGCCGCGCGAACAGCGGCATCAACCTGCTCTGCGGTTGCCTCGGCAATCTCCAGTAATACTTCTCCCGTTGCCGGATTATAGACAGGCTGTTTTTCCCCTTCGCCGCTGACCAGTTCTCCGTTAATCAGTAACTTATGTTGCATAGCATATTCCCATTTCAGTGGTTATTGACCCTTGTCGCCTTCACGGGTTAGCCACCAGGCCCCCAGGATCGGCAAGGTTGTTACCAACATAACCAGCAGTGCCACAACGTTGGTTACCGGTACATCACGCGGTCGCCCAAGCTGATTGAGCAACCACAGTGGTAACGTCCGTTCGTGACCCGCGGTAAAAGTCGTCACGATGATTTCATCGAACGACAAGGCAAACGCCAGCATTCCCCCCGCCAGTAACGCCGAACTGAGATTCGGCAACACCACGTAGCGGAAGGTTTGCCAGCCATTGGCTCCAAGATCCATTGACGCTTCCACCAGACTCCACGAGGTACGGCGAAAACGGGCGATGACATTGTTGAAGACGACCACCACGCAAAAAGTCGCATGACCAACCACGATAGTGAAAAAGCCTGGCTCCAGATTGATCGTTTTAAAGGCCGTTAATAGTGCGAGACCAGTGACAATGCCAGGCAATGCAATGGGTAACAGCAGTAACAGTGAAATGGCGCTTTTGCCGAAAAAGTCACGCCGCCAGAGCGCCGCGGCCGCCAGTGTTCCTAACACCAGCGCGATGAATGTCGCCAGCGTCGCCACTTTAAGTGACAGTGTCACGGCATCAAGAATATCGCTACGCTGTGCTGCTATGCTGAACCAGCGCAGCGTCAAGCCTTGTGGTGGAAAACTAAATGCGGCTTCCTCGGTGTTAAACGCATAGGCGGCGATAATCAAGATGGGAAAATGGAGAAAAAGCACGCCGCCCCAGGCCGCCAGTTTGAGGAACAACGGTGCGCGTTCAGAGTGCATCGAACGCCCCCATGCGTTTCACGAACGCCAGATACAGTGCGATAAGAACAATCGGCACCAGAGTGAAAGCTGCAGCCATCGGCATATTGCCAATCGCCCCTTGCTGGGAGTAGACCATGTTGCCGATAAAATACCCCGGCGGCCCCACCAATTGCGGAACGATAAAGTCGCCCAGCGTTAGCGAGAAGGTAAAGATAGAACCTGCGGCAATACCCGGGATCGCCAGCGGTAACACCACATAGCGGAAAGTTTGCCGTGGGCGCGCGCCGAGATCTGCCGATGCCTGCAGCAGTGACGGGGGTAAACGCTCCAGCGCTGCCTGCACAGGCAGGATCATGAACGGCAGCCAGATATAAAGAAACACCAGAAAACGCCCCAGCCCGGAAGTAGACAGTGTATTGCCGCCCACAGCCGGAAGTGTCAGGAACGCCGTCAGCAGTGGCTCCAGCCCCAGATGTTGCAAAAACCACTGCGCTACGCCATCTTTCGCCAGCAATAACGTCCAGGCATAGGCTTTAACAATGTAGCTCGCCCACATCGGTAACATCACCGCAATATAAAAAAACGCTTTCATTTTGCCGCTGGTGTAGCGCGCCATGTACCACGCCATCGGAAAGGCCAGAATAGCGCTGGCGATGGTCACCGCCACTGCCATCGTCAGTGTGCGGATGATGATGTCGTAATTAGCCGGGTTAAACAGTGCGCGTATATTCGCCAGCGTCAGTTCCGGCGTTACCGACATAGTGAAATCATCAAAGGTATAAAACCCCTGCCATAACAGTGTCAGCAGCGAGCCGAAATAGACGATGCCAAACCACATCAACGGGCCAAGCAGCAGTAAAAACAACCCAAGCCCCGGTTTACGCCAGAAAAAACCCGACATCTTCCCCATGCCGGGGCGCGCAGGTGACTGCAATACGTTCATCGCCATTCACCTCTCCTCAACCAGAGGCACCATCACATCGCGGGACCAGGAAACCATCACCTGTTGACCAGGCGTGAGCGTGGCGGGTAGTTCTTCGCCCGTCATGTTGCCCAGACTGACCAGCAGTTTTTCACCGCCGCTAAGTTTCAGTTCAAAACGAGTCGTCGCCCCCTGATATTGCACCGCCTGGATCGTGCCATTGGCCTGCACTTCGCCAGGTGTATTGAGGCGGATATGTTCCGGGCGCAATGCGAAGCTCCCCATCATGCCGCAAAGTTTCTCCGCAATCAGCGGCTCAAAAACGTTGGATGTCCCGACAAATCCCGCGACAAATGGCGTACGCGGACGCATATAGAGATCGCGCGGTGAATCAACCTGCTCAATACGTCCATTATTGAAAACCGCCACGCGATCGGACATCGATAATGCTTCGCCCTGATCGTGGGTGACAAAGATAAAAGTGATTCCGAGGGATTGTTGCAGCTTTTTCAGCTCCAGTTGCATCTGCTCGCGCAGCTTAAGATCCAGTGCGCCGAGCGGCTCATCCAGTAGCAACACGCGCGGTTCGTTCACTAACGCTCTGGCGATGGCGACCCTCTGGCGTTGACCACCGGAAAGCTGTGACGGCTTACGTTGCAGCACGAAACCAAGCGCCACTTTTTCCAGCGCCTCTTGCGCCATGATGTAACGCTGTTTTTTCTCAACGCCTTTGACCATCAGCCCGTAGGCCACGTTATCGAGAATCGACATATGGGGAAACAGCGCGTAGTCCTGGAAAACGGTATTAACATCCCGCTCCCACGGTGGCAGATTGCTGGCGGGTTTACCAAAAATAGTAATTGCCCCGCCAGAAAGCTGTTCGAATCCAGCGATTAGCCGCAGACAGGTGGTTTTGCCGGAGCCGGACGGCCCCAGCATTGAAAAGAACTCACCATCTTTTATCGCAATACTGACGCCATCTACCGCGCGCACGTCACCGTACAACCGAGAAACGTTGTCAAACTCCACTGCGTACGTCATAAAACACCCCAGCGAAGTTAGCGGCCGCCCATAATGGCAATGTAATCCTGCGTCCAGCGGCTATATGGGACAAATTTTCCCCCTTCTGCGATGGGCGTTTTCCAGAAGGCGATTTTGTCGAAATAGTTAAATCCATTAGTTTCACAGCCTTTATCGCCCAGCAACGGACTGGCTTTACAGCCTTCCGGCACCACAGGCAGTGAGCCAAACCAGGCTGCCACATCACCCTGCACTTTTGGTGTTAATGACCAGTTCATCCATTTGTAGGCACAAACCGGATGTTTTGCTTCGCTATGCAGCATAGTGGTATCAGCCCAGCCGGTGACGCCCTCTTTAGGGAAGACGGTGGCGATCGGTTGTCCTTCGCCTTTCAATGCGTTGGCCTGATATGGCCATGCGCTGGAAGCTACCACGCCTTCATTTTTGAAATCGCTCATTTGTACAGAGGTGTCATGCCAGTAGCGATGGATCAAACCATGTTGATCGCGAAGTACTTTCAGCACCGCCTGATATTGATCTTCGGTCAGTTGGTACGGATCGCTGATGCCCAACTGCGGCTGAGTCGCTTTGACGAACAGCGCGGCATCGGCAATATAGATAGGGCCGTCATAAGCCTGTACGCGGCCTTTATTGCTCTTACCGTCCGGCAGTTCCTGTTCCACAAAGACAACCTGCCAGCTATCCGGTGGCGTCGGAAAGGTTTTGGTGTTGTACATCAGCAGGTTCGGCCCCCACTGATACGGCGTGCCATAAACTTTGCCGCCAACGTTAAACCAGTCGCCCTTTACTACGCGTGGGTCGAGTGTTTTCCAGTTGGGGATCAGTGCGGTATTAATCGGCTGCACACGTTTACCCATAATCAAACGCAGTGAAGCATCACCGGACGCCGTGACCAGATCGTAACCGCCTTTGGTCATCAGGCTGACCATTTCATCGGAAGTGGCGGCGGTTTTCACATTTACCGCGCAACCTGTTTCTTTTTCGAATTGCGTAACCCAGTCGTATTGTTTATCGGTTTGTCCACGTTCGATGTATCCCGGCCAGGCGATAATATCCAGTCGTCCTTCCGGTTTATCTAAATTAGTGAGGGGTTCGGCGGCGTGGGCGGTCATTAAAGTCATGGTTAGCGCACACAGGCTGCTGCGGGCAAATGTCTTGCTCATAGGTCTTACTCCTGTTGTCATTATTGTCAGCAGCCGTGCCGTAAAAATATCTCCCTGTTTAACCATAGACGGCGCATTGCAGGCGTACCTTCGCCCCTGAAAATATTTAGTCAGGTTGTGAGCTAACGCGCATTACGCAATTTTAGAGGCTATCTTCTGGAGTATAGACAAGGGGTTAAGGAATACTGGAGCTATTCGAATTTCCTATTGCTCAACCGGAGGGAAATTAAATTGGAATCTATTTCAACTGCTCTTGAATAAGTTTGCCTAATTGTTTTACCGCTTGTTCTTCGCGTTCTCCCCACTGCCATGCAGTATTAAAACGAAAAAAACGTGACCAGTTTTCGCCAGTAGAAAACATTTTACCAGGCGCAATACTGATGTGATGTGCCAGTGCCTGAACACTTAATTCTCCCGCATCTAACGGTTCGGGAAGTTCCAGCCAGAGAAAATAACCACTGTCGTTATGGTGTATTTTGACTTCCACAGGCAGATAACGCAGCAGCGCCTGCCAGGCGCGTTGTTTGCGTTCCGCAAGCTGTCGACGTAGACGACGCAGATGGGCATCGTAGCGGCGTGTCGAAAGGTAATCCACCAGCGCAAGTTGCATCGGTGAGCTGGTGGAAAGCGTACTCATCAATTGCAAGCGTTGGATTTTACGCGCATGTTTTCCTGCGGCGACCCAGCCGATACGAAAACCTGGCACCAGGCATTTAGAGAATGATGAGCAATGCAGCACACGATCATGTTGATCCCAGGCTTTTGCAGGCAGCGGTTTTTCCCGCCCAAAGTACAACTCGCTGTAGACATCATCTTCAATCAGCATCACGTTGTACTGGTTGAGCAACTCTACCAACCGCGCTTTTTTCTGCGGCGTTAAGGTAAAACCGAGCGGATTCTGGCTGTTAGTCATTAACCAACACGCTTTCACCGGATACTCCTGTAACGCCAGTTCCAGCGTCTGAAGGTCGATCCCTTCGTTAACATCCGTCGCCACCGATAACGCTTTCAGCCGTAATCGTTCCAGCGCCTGCAACGCGCCGTAGAAACAAGGATTCTCTACTATCACCCAATCGCCCGGTTCTGTGACTGCTTGCAAACCGAGATTTAATGCCTCTAATGCACCGGCGGTAATGACGATTTCATCAGGCGAAATGGTGATACCCTGTAAGGCATAGCGGCGAGCAATAGCCTGGCGAAGCTCGGCATTCCCTGGCGGTAGGTTTTCGATCACGCTCATTGCCGTGGCGGTTTTGCTTACTTGCGCCAGCGAGCGGTTCAATTGTTGCAGTGGGAAAAGCCGCGGATCGGGAAAGGCTGAGGCAAACGGCACTACCGACGGATCGCGACTGGCCTGCAACATGTCAAAAATATAGGTATTAATATCGACAGCTTCATCACGTGTGACCGGAATGACTGGCGCTTTCTGCATTTTTATTGTCTGTGGCGCAACGTAATAACCCGACTGCGGCCGCGCAATAATATGTCCCTGACTTTCGAGCAACTGGTAGGCATGGCTGACGGTCATAAAGCTCACGCCAGAAAGCGCCACCTGTTCACGTAACGAAGGCAGACGATCGCCGGGCTGCCAGATGCCTGACGCAATTTGCTCGCGTAATTGTTCCGCCAGTTGCTGGTATTTTTTCATTTTTGAATCGTTATAGTGTGCAGGTGATCCGGCAGTCTATATCAGTTGTTAAAAATGACAACTTTGTGTTAACTGTAATTAAACCATCACCAGCGATAACTCTTTGCCAAGCGCCTTAGCCGCGAGCTGGACGGCGTCGATTTTTGTCGCATGGTGCAAATTAAATAGGCGAGTAATCTCCTGTTTAGGTTTGCCAATTCGTCTGGCTAACTCTTGCTGAGTGATTTCTGACTGTAAAAAAGCATTTAGCAGCAATACCTTAGAAGCAACACTTAAAGGTACTTCAATAAAGTGATCGTTGTTATTCAATGGCGAAGGTAACGGGATAAGTTCGTTATCTTCAAAATAAAAATCAAATGCGGTCAGTAAGGCATCTTTTGCTGCTTCCATCGCTTCAGCGACCGTTTCTCCCTGCGTCAACGCTTCGGGGATATCCACAAAAGAAACCATATAACCGCCTTCCGGCGCGGGTGTAAGAGTGACGGGATAACGCATAATTTCGACTGTCTCTCGCATGTCATTAACCTTTTTAATTGGCGATTAACTCAAACCGAGTTGTTTCAGAATTGCTTTACGCAATGGTTCTTTAATCTCTTCGCTGGGGTGACGCGGCATGACACTGCGCCTCCCGTGAAACCTGAGTTTTAAATGGTTGCTGCCATTCGCTACATCGACGCCCTGAGATTCGAGCCAACGTCTGAACTCGCTTTGTTTCACATCGCCTCCCTGCCGCTGAGTATATCAACAAAGTAAACATTAGTGTTTACCTCCGTGTGTAATTTGCTCGAAAATAGCACTTAATCGCCGCAACGGCAGAATGCAATGCAAAATCAGGAAGGCAGATTCCAGAATTTCTTTGCGCTAATTTGCAAAACAGAATAATAACCTCAAGAAACTGTCGGCATCATAGCGGCAAAAGATAAGAAAAAGGTGGCGGGATGTTTACGAAGGCGTTATCGGTAGTCTTATTAACCTGCGCGCTGTTCTCCGGGCAACTAATGGCAGGACACAAAGGACATGAGTTTTTATGGGTGAAAAATGTGGATCATCAACTGCGCCATGAAGCGGACAGCGATGAATTGCGCGCCGTTGCGGAAGAATCGGCAGAAGGCTTACGCGAGCATTTTTACTGGCAAAAATCACGTAAACCAGAAGCGGGTCAGAGTTGAGTCGTTTGTTGCCGGATGCGGCGTGAACGCCTTATCCGGCCAACAATATCATGCAGATTCAATGAGCTGTGAATAACCCTGAAAACTTGCGGTTTATCCTTTCCGCTTCGGCAATGTTTTCAGCAGATCATCCGGGCTTACGGATGCAACAACGCTTCCCGGTAACGGCATTTTCAGAATGTGATTTTTGATTTTGCCGATGACGTGCATCTCACATGGACGGCAATCAAACTTCAGCGTTAACACTTCATCGCCGTTAACCAGTTGCATTGGTGTTGCCTTCCAGCTTTTGATATTGCCTTTCGCCTGCTTCGGACACAGATTGAAAGCAAAGCGCAGACAATGCTTGGTGATCATCACCGGAACCTCGCCCTTCTCTTCATGTGCCTCATACGCCGCATCAATCAGTTGCACACCATAGCGATGATAAAATTCACGCGCTTTCTGGTTGTAAACATTCGCGAGGAAACTCAGATGCGTTTGCGGATAAACCGGCGCAGGATCAGCAACCGGTTTACGACTGCCGCGCTGGTAACTGGCAAGACGCGCGGCATCCAGCATTTCGGCGGCTTCACGACGGAACTGATTTAACAGGCTGTTTGGCACAAACAGCGCCCCCGGCAAGTTAATTTGTACATCACGAGCGTAATAGATAGTCTGCCCCAGCTTCGACAATCCCTCTTTCAGATTGGTGAGTGCTTTTTCGGCGTTATTCGCTTCGTCGAATTGCCCATCCAGGGTATGAGTGATGCTGACGCCCTCTTCGCTGGTTAACGTCAGAATGAGTTGTTCCTGCCAGCCGCCAAGTTCAATATCTACAGCGACCCGGCGCTCACTGGAGGTTTTGGTCAGCGCCTGTTGCCAGTTATGGTCAAGGTTACGGTTAAGCGGATGGTGTGGACGAATTTTATGCAGCTCTGCTGGCATCTCATTTGGCCAGACGCGGTACTGGTTTTTCCCCGTTTTCTCTACCGTGTTGGCACGAAAGCCGACGACTTCACGTTTAATCATTACGTTCAGACCATCGCCGTTAGCCAGCGGTTCGGTGACCTCAACATCGAGATGATCTTTAGCAACGTTCAATACTTCACCCACTGGCAGGCCAATAAATTTCGGGGAATCGAACGCGCCAATGTCGCCTTTACGCGCGTTAACAAAGTAGTCTGTACTGCCACGATGGAAGGTTTTTTCCGTCGAAGGTACAAAAAAGTGCTCGGTACGACCAGATGAAGCACGTGCCAGATCGCCACGTTCTTCAATAATGGCATCCAGCCTCTGGCGATAATGCGCGGTGATATTCTTCACGTAGCTCATATCTTTGTAACGCCCTTCAATCTTGAAGGAGCGCACACCAGCATCAATCAGAGCGCCAAGATTGGCAGTCTGATCATTATCTTTCATCGACAGCAGATGTTTTTCATAGGAAACCACCCGCCCCTGATCGTCTTTCAACGTGTATGGTAAACGGCACGCCTGTGAGCAATCGCCACGGTTGGCGCTACGCCCCGTTTGTGCATGAGAAATGTAGCACTGACCGGAATATGCCACGCACAGTGCACCATGAATAAAGAACTCAATGGTCGCGTCTGTGGCCTGATGAATCGCGCGGATCTGTTCCAGGTTAAGCTCACGCGCCAATACGATCTGCGTAAAGCCAACGTCAGAGAGGAACTTCGCTTTTTCCACCGTGCGAATATCACACTGCGTGCTGGCGTGCAGTTCAATCGGTGGAATATCAAGTTCCAGAATCCCCATATCCTGCACAATCAGTGCATCAACGCCGGTCTGATAAAGATCGGTAATCAACCGCTGCGCCGGTTCCAGTTCTTCGTCATGCAAAATGGTATTAAGGGTGACGAAAATTTTTGCGCCATAACGATGAGCAAATGGCACCAGTTCGGCAATATCTTTCAGGCTATTACTGGCGTTATGACGGGCACCAAAACCAGGGCCACCGATGTAAACAGCATCGGCACCGTGCAAAATAGCTTCGCGGGCAATGGCGGCATCGCGTGCCGGGCTTAACAGTTCAAGGCGATGAGAAGATACGGTCACTTTCTTATCCAGTAGCTGAAAAATGGCGGCTATTTTAGCCACAAGCGTGACGTTGCGAAATAGTTTTCCTGTTTAACTACGTGGGTAATGAATGAGGGAATGAAAATGCACGCTTTGCTCGTCACGGTTGCAATAGGCATGAGCGACATCGGCGGCAAAACGGATGCCTTCTCCACGATTAAGACTATGCCACGCGCCATCAACGCACAGTTCAAGCTGCCCTTCGATGACGACGACATGTTCAATCACCCCCTTTTCGTGTGGCGTCGATTCACTTATTGCGCCAGGAGCCATCAGGATCGAAAAGTGTTCAAAGCAGAGTTGTGGATCATAAGGAAACAACGAGGTGATCACCATCGCCTGCTGTTGTGGATCATAAACTGATGGTATAGCGTTCTGCGGCGGCGAAATAAACGTCGAAAACGGCACGTTCATTCCGGTGGCGATTTTCCATAATGTCGCGACCGTCGGGCTGGATTCATTACGTTCAATCTGCCCTAACATCGCTTTAGAAACGCCCGTAACTTCTGCCAGTCGAGAAAGACTCCAGCCTCGTTGCTGACGAAGATATTTAAGCGTGGCGGATAAATAGTGAGCGAGATTTTCCATGCGACTCCTCCTGCAAAACAGGAGTTTATCACTTGTGCGTTATAACGGACAAATGCTACGGTGCCTGTCCGCTATAACGCACGAGGTGATTATGCGTCTGTTTTCTGTTCCTCCACCTACATTACTGGCGGGATTTCTGGCGGTATTGATCGGCTACGCCAGTTCGGCGGCAATAATATGGCAGGCAGCGATTGTCGCGGGTGCCACCACTGCGCAAATCTCCGGTTGGATGACGGCACTGGGACTGGCAATGGGGTTCAGTACTCTTGCCCTGACATTGTGGTATCGCGTGCCGGTTCTGACCGCATGGTCAACGCCTGGCGCGGCTTTGTTAGTAACAGGATTGCAGGGACTCACGCTTAACGAAGCCATCGGCGTTTTTATGGTCACGAACGCGTTGATTGTCCTCTGTGGTGTGACGGGATTATTTGCCCGCCTGATGCGCATTATTCCGCATTCTCTTGCAGCAGCGATGCTGGCCGGGATTTTATTACGCTTTGGTTTACAGGCGTTTGCCAGCCTGGATGGTCAGTTTACGTTGTGCGGAAGTATGTTGCTGGTCTGGCTGGCGACGAAGGCTTTTGCGCCACGTTATGCCGTAATCGCGGCTATGGTTGTCGGAATTTTGGTGGTAATACTGCAAGGTGACGTTGTCACAAAAAATGTTGTTTTTAAACCCGTTCTTCCTGCTTATATCGATCCAGAATTTTCGTTTTCTCACAGTTTAAGTGTTGCGCTACCACTTTTTCTGGTGACGATGGCGTCGCAAAACGCGCCGGGGATTGCAGCGATGAAAGCGGCTGGATATTCGGTTCCCGTTTCGCCGCTGATTGTCTTTACTGGACTACTGGCACTTCTATTTTCTCCGTTTGGCGTTTATTCCGTAGGGATTGCGGCAATTACTGCTGCTATTTGCCAAAGCCCGGAAGCGCACCCGGACAAAGATCACCGTTGGCTGGCCGCCGCCGCGGCTGGCGTCTTTTATTTACTGGCGGGTTTATTTGGCAGTGCCATTACGGGCATGATGGCTACCCTGCCCGTAAGTTGGATCCAGATGCTGGCGGGTCTGGCGCTGTTAAGTACCATTGGCGGCAGTTTGTGTCAGGCGTTGCATAATGAACGTGAGCGCGACGCTGCTGTGGTAGCATTTCTGGTAACGGCGAGCGGACTGACATTGGTTGGGATTGGTTCAGCGTTTTGGGGATTAATTGCCGGTGGCGTCTGTTACGTGATGTTGAATTTAATGGCTGGTAGAAACCGATAATAAGAAGCGCCATCTTACGATGGCGCGACTGGTATTACTTTTTGTTAACGTCAAACATGGTGGCATCAGTCGCCATGTCATCAATAACTTGCTTAATGTTTTCGAAAGCCATTGGTGTACTTTCGTTATTCAGGTCTTTACCTTCGCCCTGGCGAACCACTTTAATCACCGGTTTGTTGGTAGCCGCGTCAATCAGCTCACCTTCAAAGTACAAGCGGGTATCCATGGTACGGTGACCCGTCGCCATTTGCGTCCCCGCAACAACTAATGCGACAGGAACAACTTCATAGAACTGTAACCCTTCTTTGCTGGTATCAACACCGGTAATAGCACCACGGAAAATCAGACTACGTGGGCCAGCGGTAGTCACCAGTGGTTTACGCTGCGCAATCGCTTCTTTCATTTCGGTGTTGGTATAGCTCAAAATTTTATCCAGAACTTTCTGCCCTACCTGGGTAGAGGCTTTTGGCACTGGGTAATAGGTGATCGGATTCCAGACAATGCTGTCATATTTGCTTTGATCAAAATTTGGATCAACCCAGCGCAATACCGGTTTGCCCGTTGCTGACGTTGTTTCTTGAAGGTTGGAGTAATTGTTTAAAAAACCAGAATATTTATCCGGCTGGGTGATTTTAGAGGCACAACCAGACAGAGCCAACAAACCGCATAAAGCCGCAACTTTCGCAATCGATGTGGTACGCATGAATAATTTCCTGAGATAATTATATTACTTTTTAAGTTATAGCAAAAAGCGCCGCTTCGTGTTGTGGCAAAAAAAGTGTTGTTGAAAATAAATTTTCCAGCCCCTTTTCTGACAATATAGTCAATGACGAAAAGGGGGCTGAGTCAATCATCAGTTGTTAATCTTCAGGATGTTAAGCTAATAAAAAACTTCGCTTCTTGTGATTTATTTCACACCATATTGATAAAAAACATGCCTACCGAAAAGAACAGCCGTTAATCATCTCTACGCGAAGCATTTCCATACGCATTGTCCTTTTCTGATTATTTTTTGCGCGCCAACATAGTAGCAAAACGTAGTTTAATACGATTACCGTTGGCGTCGGTTCGGTGTAGTTCACCAACGTCTTCATTGTATTTCAGCATCTCCCAGCCTTCGTAATATCGACGCAACTCCCCCTCTTTGAAGGCAAATGGGAAGCCGACAGTACATGGGAAATCAGCGGTATCCATTGCCGCCACAATCAGGTTGTAACCGCCGGTTTTTGTGCAGCGCTGCATATTCGCAATCAGCCCTGGGATGGTTTTCGCCTCCAGGAACATCAGCACCACAGTAGAAAGAATAAAATCGTATTGTCCATCAAACGTGAGGCTATTCAGATCGACAACCTGAGTACGTAAATTTTCCAGATTTTCAATGGTTTTAATGCGCTCAACGTTGGCAATGCTCATAGCATTTTTATCCCATGCGTCAACATCAAAACCATTAGCTGCAAGGTAAAGGCTATTACGACCATTGCCACAGCCCAGATCCAGCGTTTTACCCGGTTTAACCACTTTCACGGCTTCCAGAACTTCGGAATGTGTGCGGGTTAATTCATATTTATCAGTAAAGTAGTTTTCATCACGAATGATCATTCTTTGTCCTCGGATTTCATTAAAACGGCGCGCTCAGTTCTGATTAATAATTTCCCCTGCATCAGAAGCGCGAAAGTACGGATGAGCAGTAATGCGATAATAAAATTGGTAAAGATAAATAGCGGCACCGCCAGCGTATGGAAAAAACCATTATCGCTGCCGCTACCCAGATGCAAACCGGTGGTTGCCAACGCGGATACGCCGAACGAGAAACTCCAGAATGAGGCATTAAACGGTTGCGAGAGATACCACGGCATCAGGCGCAACATGAACAGTAGTTGCAGCAGCCCATAACCGAAAAGCATTTTCGCCAGTGTGTCACCCTCGCCACCGTTAACGCTTAACCAGGCGCTACAAGCGACCAGCGCAGGGGCAAGCTGAATACCGAGCGATGTCCGCAGCGCCGTGGGTAACTCACCCGAACTACGCAGCCGTTGAAGGATCACCGGTTCAAGACTCAACCAGGAGAAGACGCCAGCGCCTAAAAAAACCAGACCGGCATCAGTGTAACCTAACGCACCACAGGCCATTGCGCTGATAAAGTTATTGGCAACAGTCGGCAAATAAAGCCCCGGTGTCGTCGCTTCTTCAGGGTGAGAACCGCGCCATAATCCGGCAGTTTGCCAGGCGGCGTAAACCAGTTGAATCACTACGCCAACGCTGAACAGACACACTGCCAACGGGCGATACCACGGCACGAAACCAATTGCTACCAGCATCGTCGTTGCCGGAAACAAACTAACAAAACTGCTCATCACCGGATGGCGCACTTCTGCCAGCACACTGTGCGGAAAGCGCACCAGCCGGGTGATAAATGCCGTGGTCAGTAATCCCCAAATGATCATCGCCAGGATCACCAGACCATCACCTAACCAGTGACTGACCTGCCAAACCTGGCTGGCATAGCGCCAGGCAAACCCCATCCCTATCGTTCCCAACACAATGCCAAAGTAGCCAGCCGGTAAATTGAGCACTTTATCGCTCTGTATCTTCTTACTCATTTTGTTTAATTTATAAAGTATATTTAAAATGCATTTTATGGAAATTTCTCAAACATAGCCAGAGTCGCAGAATTTGCTACGGTTATAGTAAGTCACCTGCGGGAAAACGCTATGCGCAAATATCGTCTCAGTGAAGAACAGCGAGCCTTTAGTTATCAGGAAGATGGCGATAAAAAGAGTGTGTTATTACGGCAGATTATTGCCGTAGCCGATTTTAACGATGTGATAACGGGAACCGCTGGCGGCTGGATCGATAGCGAAACGGCGCTGGCACAGGAGGGAAATTGCTGGATTTACGACCAGAATACCATTGCTTTCGGCGGAACGGTTGTTTCCGGTAATACGCGTATCACCGGTAGTTGCGTGCTGCGGGGGGAGGTCTACGCAACGGATAACACCTGGATCGATAATAGTGAAATCAGCCAGGGTGCACATATAAGTGACAACGTCACGATTAGAGACTCATTAATATGTGGTCAGTGTAGAATTTTTGGTCATGCCTGTATCGATCAACATTCAATGATCGTCGCCACGCAAGGGCTAACGCCCGACCACCATCTTCTGCTGCAAATTTATGATCGCGCCAGGGTTAGCACCTCGCGAGTTGTCCATCAGGCGCAAATTTATGGCGATGCCGTCGTCCGGTATGCATTTATTGAGCATCGCGCCGAAGTTTTTGATTTTGCCCGTATTGAAGGCAATGAAGAAAACAACGTCTGGCTGTGCGACTGTGCGAAAGTCTACGGTCATGCACGTGTGATTGCCGGGACAGGAGAAGATGCCATTCCCACCCTTCACTACAGTTCCCAGGTAGCGGAACATGCCACGGTAGAAGGTAATTGTGTGTTAAAGCATCATGTTCTGGTTGGTGGTAACGCCATTGTGCGTGGTGGTCCGATTCTGCTCGACGAGCACGTTATCATACAAGGTGACAGTTGCATTACAGGCGCGGTAATGATTGAAAACCATGTGGAGATAACCGACCACGCCGTCGTCGAAGCCTTTGATGGCGACACTATTCATGTACGTGGTCCAAAAGTTATTAACGGCGAGGAACGTATTACACGAACGCCTTTGGCGGGATTATTGTGAATCGATAATGCGCGCATATATATTCACATCATCGTAAGCATCGTTAAGGAATTCAGCCTGTTTCAGACAACCTTCCAGTGTAAAACCATTACGCACGGCTACCTTGTTGCTTTGCGGATTGTCCACCCGACATTTGATCACGAAGCGTCGTAGCTCACCGATCCGGGCATAATGATGAATAAACGCCTGCAGCGCCTGAGAAATAATCCCCTGTCCCTGATGGGACTCGTCCAGCCAGTAGCCGATTTCCGCCGTTTTATTCAGCGGTTCTATACGATTAAATGAGATAACGCCGACGAGTTCATCTTCTTTGAAAATCATGAACATTTTGGCATAGCCGCGTTGATGCAACATCATATTGCCCTGCA
Source organism: Escherichia sp. 20412-1 (assembly GCF_003027595.1). Classification (NCBI taxonomy): domain Bacteria; kingdom Pseudomonadati; phylum Pseudomonadota; class Gammaproteobacteria; order Enterobacterales; family Enterobacteriaceae; genus Escherichia; species Escherichia sp. 20412-1. The sequence continues at coordinate 32,304 of NZ_PYQM01000026.1, forward strand.
CCGTTTTTCGCGTGTCCTCTTCGCTGTGCACAAACTGCGGCCAGTTTAACGATTGTTGTAACCAGGTTTTGTTTTTACAGGTTAATTGATACAGCGGTGTGACGTGTCTTTCTTCAACGGCACGTAATTCAAGTGATTCACTCACTTTAATCGTCTCGGTCATAATCCTTACATCAGTTTAAAAAGCCGCCCTGCTGGCGGCTTAGAAAGTTTACATCTCTTTGACGCTTTCCTGCTGCAGGATTTTAAGCATCTCATCCTTTAACTGTAACTTTTGTTTTTTCATGCGAACCACTTCCGCATTGTACCCTCGACCGTCAGAACCTTCCTTTCTGGCAATTTCATGATCAAGTTTATTGTGTTTATCGAACAAGGACATAAAGCGAGGATTTTCGTTTTTCAGACGGGATATTAAATCTCGGTATTCTGGAAACATACGCACTCCCTGTTAGTGGCTGACAAGGTGTATCTGAAATACACACCATCAGATTACTCATTTAACGTAAGGAAAAATGCGAGCAGGATCGTGTTTAACCAGACGGCACCCTCCGGAAGAAGGTGCCGAAGAAAAGACGATTAATTCATCACGCGATCGTCAACATACTGACGTTTATCCGGTGCTGGTGGGAAATATTGATACAGCCATGTTTCACTGATGGCATCGCCCTGACAACGTAGATACATCCGCATATCAACCGGTTCGGTAGAGTCCGAGGTCGGATACCAGTCAAACTGAATACGGTAACCATCTATTGGTTCAATGTAGAGAATTTCGATTTGCTTCGCTTCACCACTGGAAAGCGTGATGACCGGTTCAATCCCTTTCGGCGCTGCTGCTTTCAGATCACCACCGACAAAATCGACGGCGAAACGACGCGCCCATTTTTCCGGATAGTGTTCACCTGGTGCCCAGCCTTCCGGAAAACCACCCATGCCGGTACGCGTCGCCATAACTCGCGCTAATGGACAATGAACAGGAGGTTGCGCACTCCAGTACAGACGATACTGGAACGCCAGTTCGTCGCCCGCTTTAATTGCTTTCTCCGGTTGCCAGAAACAGACAATGTTATCCAGCGTTTCCCCAGTTGTCGGGATCTCCATCAAACCGATAGTGCCTTTCCCCCACTGGTTACGTGGCTCCACCCACAGACTTGGGCGTTTGTTGTACCAGCCCATGATGTCCTGATAATGGGAGAAGTCGCGATCCAGTTGCAATAAACCAAACCCTTTGGGGTTGTTGTCGGTATAGGCATTGAACTGCAATTTTTGCGGGTTATTCAGCGGACGGCAGATCCACTCACCATTACCCCGCCACATGGAAAGACGGTCGGAGTCATGGATTTGCGGATGGATGGTGTCACACATCCGACGTTCGTTAGTACCACAACTGAACATGCTGGTCATCGGCGCAATGCCCAGTTGTTTAATGTCTTTGCGCGCATACAGGTGATTCTCAACATCCATAATCACCTGGCTCTTCTCACAATGGATGGTGAACTTATAGGCACCGGTAATGCTGGCACTATCGAGCAACGCATAAACGGTAAAGGTGGTTGCACCCGGTTTTACCGTATCGAACCAGAAAGCGGTAAAGTCGGGGAACTCTTCTTTGCTGTCGGTATAAGTGTCGATCGCAAGACCACGCGCCGACAAACCATATTGATAAGTGTCATCAACAGCACGGAAATAACTGGCACCGAGGAAAGAAACTACGTCGCGGCGCGCCAGTTCTGGAGCTTTAAACACTCGGAACCCCGCAAAGCCGAGATCGCTTTGCCCTTCCAGTTGTTTGGTATCGACACCCGCATCGTTGTATTTGAATAACTCCGGGCGGAAGTGAATTTCGCGCGCCAGATGAGTTGCCGGATCGACAGAGAACATGCGCACGCGGCGACGGAATCCCATTCCCATATGGAAGAACTGAGCGTCAAGCTGGCGATTTTCAACGTTATGCCATAACGATTTTTCGGCGTCGTATTGAATGCTGTTATAGGCCTGAGGCGTCATTGTCGCCAGCGTATCGGGTAACGGACGCGGCGCGCCTCGCCACGTTTTTTGCGCTAAATCATGCGCCATTGACTGTAAAATAGAGAAGTCAAAACGCTGGGTTTGCCCGTCGGCAATGTCCGATTCTGCTGCGAACGCAGCCTGAGAAAAAAGAGAAGCAATGCCGCTAGTCCCGCACACGGCGGCCATAGCCATTGAACCTTTAATAAATCGTCTACGATCCATACCTGAAAGTGAGTCCTTCTGGTGTAGTGAATGGTCCCGCGCTGGTCGTATTCAGCGGCAAGAAAATGCTTGTTTATAACCGCTCACTCTAGACAATATTTATTAATAATCCAATTGTTAGACACAGAGAATCTGCACAAATTGGCATTTTTTTTCTGTCGATGGGAAGAGCCTGATTCGTTTGTAAAATCAGGCAAATTTTTGCAAAGTCGGATGCACCGAATTTTAAAGCAAACCACAGCGGCGTTTACTGCGTTCTTCCGCTTCCTGATAGAGCTGAAACTCATCAAACACCGGACACCCCAGCGCCTGTTCAAAAGCTTCCCGGCTGGCATTGCCGCGACTGCGCATTTGCGTTTCATTGCCCAGATTCGACTGGAAGATCCCCGCAGCACTAACCGGCAGAAAATCCTCATAAGTAATAGGTTGCGCTACGACCCAACCACGTTCGATCAAAGGTTGAGGATCATCACCGGGATGAATCGCCCGACGATGTGCCTCACCCGACGGCGTCAGGCGATAACGAAACCATGCCAATCCATGCTGTCGCATCAGAAATTCACTGTCCGGAAAGGCACTAAAGGTTTCCTGCAGATGAAGTTGGTGAGTGAGATTATCCTGTCCTGTTCCGGCATTACGCAGAAGTACATCATACAGTTGCCGTCCTTTCGGCGTTAACGCCACACCGCGTTGCTCTATCTCGCCAAAGCGCGCGGTATGCGTCCCCTGCTTTTGCCCTGCAAACATGACCGACTCTTCCAGCGCCTTAAAGCTGGTCTGGCGCAGTAAAATCGGCACCTCGCGGCGCGGCGGTCCTTCGATCAGAATTTTGGGTTCGATACCGCATTCGGGCATCATCGACTGAACTCTGTCGATATCCAGGGTACGTGGCGTCAGGTGGTTAATATGGCAGCCGTGAAAACAGACCACATCAGCAATTAGTCGATGTTCGTTATGCAATGCGCGATAGGTTTCTTCATCCACCGTTGCCGACTGATGCCAGCGAAACGTCTCCAGAGCTTCCTGCACAAACTCCCGCGCCTGTGCTTCGCTAAAGCCACCTTCCTGATCATATTCATCTAACAGTTGTCGACAACGCGGGGTAAAGATATCGCGCTGATGCAAAATCTCCGCCGCCTTCTGGCGTAAGGTTTCGTTTTCGATAAGCTCAAGGCGAAGTAATGAGGTAAAAACCCGGAAAGGATTACGCGCCAGCGAGGCATCATCGATAGGACGAAATGCCGTGGAATGTACCGGCACGCCCGCCTGCGAGAGATCGTAATAGCTCACCGGATACATCCCCATAATGGCGAATATCCGCCGTAATGTAGCAAGCTCCTGCGCAGTTCCCACACGTATCGCGCCATGACGTTCAACGTTAAGTCGCGCCAGCTCATCCGCATTAACCATTTTTTCATGCAGTTGGGGATTGTTTTCCAGCACAGCCAGATTTACATCAGCTACCAGTTCCAGCAACGTACCGTACTGTGGAACTTCTTGCTGATACATGGCAGACATTGCCTGCGAAAACTGTTCCCGAATCTCATCCGCCGTGATGCTGTTCGCCATAATATCTGCCTCCAGTGGTCGATAATCTGGAGTGTAGGTAACCGCATTCACTCTGGTGTGAAGAATTTACAAACTGTGATCTCCCCGCGAAATCAGCAAAGCTGGACATTCCAAGGTAACAAAACTGCTTTAAATGTTAATAATATTTTGCAATCAGGTTATCATAATTAAACAACTTCACTTGTCAGCGGCACCGCTTCGTTTTTAACATCGCTTATGGAAAAAAATAGTCTGTTTAGTCAGCGCATCCGTTTGCGCCACCTTCATACATTCGTAGCTGTCGCACAACAAGGAACTTTGGGGCGCGCGGCTGAAACCCTTAATCTGAGCCAACCTGCGCTCTCTAAGACACTGAATGAACTGGAGCAATTGACGGGCGCTCGCTTATTTGACCGTGGACGTCAGGGCGCACAACTTACCTTACCCGGCGAGCAATTTTTAACCCATGCAGTCAGAGTGCTTGACGCCATCAACACCGCTGGTCAGGCGCTTAATCGTAAAGAAGGACTTAACAATGATGTTGTAAGAGTTGGTGCATTACCTACTGCTGCGCTGGGGATCTTGCCTTCCGTTATCGGTCAGTTTCATCAACAACAAAAAGAGACCACTCTGCAAGTCGCCACCATGAGTAACACCATGATTCTGGCCGGATTAAAAACAGGAGAAATCGATATCGGTGTTGGCCGGATGTCAGATCCTGAACTGATGACCGGGCTTAATTATGAATTGCTGTTTCTCGAATCACTGAAACTGGTTGTCCGGCCTAATCACCCACTCCTGCAGGAAAACGTGACGCTAAGTCGGGTACTGGAATGGCCTGTTGTCGTATCACCGGAAGGCACTGCACCACGCCAACATTCAGATGCGCTAGTACAGAGCCAGGGTTGTAAAATTCCTTCGGGTTGTATCGAAACGCTTTCAGCCTCTCTTTCACGTCAGCTTACGGTTGAATATGACTATGTATGGTTTGTCCCTTCTGGCGCAGTAAAAGACGATCTGCGTCATGCCACGCTGGTGGCGCTGCCTGTTTCGGGACAGGGTGCTGGCGAACCTATTGGAATACTAACACGCGTAGATGCGACGCTCTCTTCCGGCTGTCAGCTAATGATTAACGCCATTCGGAAATCAATGCCGTTCTGAAAGGTAAAGGGATCTTGAGATCCCTTCTTTAATCTTTTCACGCCGTTACCAGACTAACTGAATCCCCCGCCACTCGTTGAGCTGCCGGCGCAGATTGTTTCGTCAGACGGAATACATCTACCGCTTCAGTTAATCGCGCCGCCTGCTCTTCAAGGGATACCGCCGCCGCAGAAGCCTCTTCCACCAGTGAGGCATTCTGTTGCGTCACTTTATCCATTTCAGAAATCGCCTGACTGACTTGCGTTATGCCCCTGCTTTGCTCATCCGACGCAGCAGCTATTTCCTGCATGATATGCGTGACGCTCGCCACAGCGTCCATTATGGCACTCATGGTTTTCCCTGCTGTCGTCACCTCATTAGCTCCTTGCCCAATTAATCTGACTGATTCACTGATCAGGCCTTCAATTTCTTTCGCTGCCTGAGCGCTACGGCTGGCGAGTGTACGCACTTCACTGGCAACGACAGCAAATCCGCGCCCTTGCTCACCGGCCCGCGCGGCTTCAACGGCTGCATTGAGCGCCAGAATATTTGTCTGGAAGGCAATACTGTTGATCACGGCGGTAATTTCAGAAATTTTCTTTGAACTGCTGGAGATATCCCCCATCGTTTTCACCACGCCGGAGACCGTCTGCCCACCATCGCTGGCTTTAATGGAAGCCTCTTGCGCCAGACGGCTTGCGTAGTGGGCATTATCCGCATTCTGTTTGACTGTCACAGTGAGTTGCTCCATGCTGGCAGCGGTTTGTTCAATCGCCGCGGCCTGTTCTTCAGTGCGCGAAGAAAGGTCGGCATTGCCAGCGGAAATTTCGCTGGTGCCGCGATAAATCTCCTCCGCCCCCTGACGTACCGTCCCGACAGTCATCACCAGCGAATGCTGCATTTGCTGCAAATGACGACTTAAACGGCCAATTTCACTGCGCCCAGAAGGTTCGTCAGCCATTGTCAGATTGCCGCTGGCAATTTGTTCAATGCGTTGCGCAGCATGCTGCAGAGGTCGAATCACTATCCGACGCAAAACCATAAAGGTCATCAGCGTCATGACCAGGGCAAGCACAAACGCACCAATCATAAACATCACCCCCAGTCGAGTGCGCTGATGCGCCTGCTCCGTCAGATGATTTGCTCTGGCGCTACGTATTTCAACAGCGTTGTTTAAAATCTGGCTATAAACATTATCCAGCACTCGGATCTGCTCACTTTCATGATTAATAATCGCTTCGAACATGCCATTTTTGGCATATTTCAACATGGGTTGCAGACCTGTTATATAAGCCTGAAAACGTTGATTTAATTCAGCATCCAGAGCTTCATCATCACGTGTTTTCACACGGCGATTCTGGTAAGCGCGATAACCTTGCTGCGACTATTTAATCTGCAATTCTGCTTGTGCAATATTTTTTTTCATCTCTTCCATTTCTGCGATCCGACTCGCCGCCCCGGCCTGAATCATATTGATTCGGGCTGAACGCAAAAAATCAGAGCTATTTGCTAACCCCGTGCGAATCTGGATCTCGGCGGTGACATCTCGCTGATCGCGGTCAGCCTGCCAGAGAAAATATCCAGCCAGGGCTGAACTCAAAGCAAAAAGAAATAATATGCCGCCAAGAATGCAGGCAAATAACGGAACCAATCTGATGTGATGTAAAAAGCCAGAGCGGTGTGAGGATGTTGTATTCATGACCGTGGTCTCTCTTCCAGGTTTACTCCCGATAGAGGGTCATCGGCAATTGACGGTAATTGCTTACTGCCAAAAACCTGTTCATATCACATTTTTACAACAATTATTGCGATGAGAGATTATTACCGCCGGAATGAAGAAACCGGGAATCAGAAGGACGAAGGCCCCGATCGATAATGCTATCAACCGAGGCCAACGAATGAACCACACAATTCGGATGTTAGCCTCTTACCCGCCATCCGGCAAAGAGAAAGGCTATGAAGCGCCCCCTGGTGGCATGTCTGCTCATTATTTGTTTCACAATACTGGCATTCACACTCCTGACCCGACAAACGCTCTATGAACTGCGGTTCCGGGACGGTGAAAAGGAGGTGGCAGCCTCATGGCCTGCACGCCCATGTAAGGGCAGCGCAGGGAGTTTTCCCCGCGTATCTGGCTGGCAGGTTCATTTCCTCATGGCACCCCTTTTTACTTTTCAGTTAGTGCACGTTTTTTTCGATGCGCTGATAGAACCATCGTTACAGACAAATTTGCCGCCAGCAGTGCAGTGAGAGATCCCCCCTTTCGAACCGGAACAAGGTTTTCGCCCTGCATCAGCATAAAAAGACATCAGTAATCCTATCAGTAAAATAAATGACAACTTCTTCATATAACCTCCATGGTTTGCCGAATCTTATGTTCGGTACAAAAGTTATACGCCGGACAGTTTTTATTTCACTTAGGGAGATCAAAGATTGGATTGGGGGAAATTGAGTAACGCTCTTAATAGAAAGATAATTTGATTAAATATTGGCCAGGCAAACATATAAACACGAATTCTGGTTTTATTTGTCATACAAATAAATATAATAGGTGCTTCCGATGTAGACCCGTATTCTTCGCCTGTACCACGGGTCTGGTTTAGTACAGGCGTTTTCTTTTACTGTTGTCAGGAACGCTTACGCGGCATCATGCGCAGAAGCGTATTGTCCTTCCAGAAATAGTGGTGCGCCAATGCAGCAGCGGCATGCAACCCAATAACGAAATACCCCAGATTTGCCAGCGTTTCATGCCACGATTTTAAGGTATCTACCAGATCGAAATTGGCCTCTGATGCATGAGGCATCATCACACCAAACGCAAACCACGGATTGCCACGGTTATACATCATCACCATGCCAATTATCGGCAGTGCGATAAACAGCAAGTAAATGACCAGATGCCCGAGATGCGCAAGCCCCGTCATCATTGGCTTTGGTTTAGGCACAATTGGTGGCGTTGGATATTTCAGTCTTAGCACGAGACGAAGCGCCATCAGTACGAAAATCGAAATGCCACAGGAAACATGGATCATGTTGATAACCGGTCGATCGGCTCGCGGGAAAAATCCACGAAACTCCATCGCACAGTAAGCTGCGATAACCAGTAAAAAGACCAGCCAGTGAATACCGATTTGTAACTTTGAGTATTTATTTTCCATAACATTTCCTGATTTAAAACAATTTATTGTTAACATAACCAGCTTTTCTCAAAATTTCATTAAATATTGTTCACCCATTTTCAGTAGGTTACGTTTCACTGCGAGAATGTAGATTGCTCATCCCACCATCCTGGTCTAAGCCTGGAAAGGATTAATTTTCATCCACGAGTTCCTGACAGGAGAAAACCATGAGTAAAGTTGGTATTAACGGTTTTGGTCGTATCGGTCGACTGGTATTGCGTCGATTACTGGAGGTCAAAAGCAATATAGACGTTGTCGCCATTAATGATCTCACATCCCCGAAAATTCTCGCCTACTTGCTAAAACACGATTCAAACTACGGCCCGTTCCCCTGGAGCGTTGATTTCACTGAAGATTCACTTATTGTCGATGGCAAAAGTATTGCGGTTTACGCCGAAAAAGAGGCGAAAAATATTCCGTGGAAAGCGAAAGGTGCAGAAATCATTGTTGAATGTACCGGCTTTTATACATCCGCAGAGAAATCGCAGGCACATCTGGATGCTGGCGCGAAGAAGGTGTTAATTTCCGCCCCTGCCGGTGAAATGAAAACCATCGTTTATAACGTCAATGACAACACGCTGGATGGCAACGACACCATTGTTTCCGTGGCGTCCTGCACCACCAACTGTCTTGCGCCGATGGCCAAAGCACTCCATGACAATTTTGGAATAGAAGTCGGCACGATGACGACGATTCATGCCTATACCGGCACCCAGTCACTGGTGGATGGTCCGCGTGGTAAAGATCTACGCGCTTCACGTGCGGCGGCAGAAAATATTATTCCCCATACAACGGGCGCAGCAAAAGCTATTGGTCTGGTGATCCCGGAACTGAGCGGTAAACTGAAAGGCCATGCACAGCGTGTACCGGTAAAAACGGGTTCTGTCACCGAGTTGGTGTCTATTCTCGGTAAAAAAGTGACTGCCGAAGAAGTGAACAATGCACTTAAAAAGGCGACAAACAATAACGAATCATTTGGTTATACCGATGAAGAAATAGTCTCTTCCGATATCATTGGTAGCCATTTTGGTTCGGTGTTTGATGCCACCCAAACGGAAATTACCGCCGTGGGCGATTTGCAACTGGTAAAAACAGTCGCCTGGTACGACAACGAATATGGCTTTGTCACCCAGCTTATTCGCACCCTGGAAAAATTCGCCAAACTCTGACAGATACAGGCGGAGGAAAATGCCTCCGCCTGTTTCACACATTACGACTGTAAATAAACGACCTGGGTTTGCAGGTATTCATGCAAACCATGTTTACCATCCGCACCGCCAATACCCGACTTACGCCATCCGGCGTGGAAACCTTGCATCGCTTCAAAGTTTTCACGATTGATGTAGGTTTCACCGAACTTCAACCCTTTGATGGCTTTCATCGCGACGTTCAGATTTTGAGTATAAATCGACGAGGTCAGGCCGTAATCGCTGTCGTTAGCCATGGCGATAGCGTGTTCCAGCGTATCGAAAGCGACAACAGGCAGCACCGGGCCAAAGGTTTCTTCGTGCATAATTGACATTTCCTGGCGAACATCCAGCAATATTGTCGGCGGATAATAGTACCCTTTCCCCGCTACCGCTTTGCCACCAAGCGCCACTCTCGCGCCCTCTTCTACAGCACGAGCCACTTTCTGCTCAACCTTTTCCAACGCCGCGGCGTTAATCAACGGCCCCATTGCAATGTCGTTGCGTTCAGAAGGATTGCCAAACTGCACCGCCTGCATCGCTTCACCAAGTCGGTTAACAAACTGATCATAAATGCCTTTCTGTACATAAACACGTTCAGCACAGTTGCACACTTGCCCACTATTAATGACTCGTGAATCAACGATGGCTTTGACTGCCAGTTCAATATCAGCGTCATCCATCACAATAGCGGGCGCTTTGCCGCCCAGTTCCAGACACACTTTGGTGATATTTTTCGCCGCAGTTGCCATGATTTTCTCCCCGGCGGCGACGCTGCCCGTCATACTGACCATTGCGACCTTCAGGTTACCCGCCAGTTCCTGACCCACTGTTTCACCGCGCCCCAGCACAAGGTTAAACACGCCGCGTGGAAGGCCAATTTCATCGACGATTTTGGCGAAAGCAATTGCGTTATTTGGTGTAAATTCGCTCGGTTTAATGACGATGGTATTGCCGGTGAGCAGAGCGGGTGCCATTTTGCGGGCAATCAGGAAGAACGGGAAATTCCACGGCAGAATACCGGTGGTCACGCCAAGCGCACGTTTAAAGAGAAGAATATTCTCTCCCGGGCGATCGCTTTGAATAATCTCACCCTCGTAGCGCCGCGCCCACTCCGCCATATAATCAATATAGTCCGCCGTGAAAGCCACTTCGACTTCAGCCAGTTGCTGGACTTTGCCCCCTTCCTCGACAATCAGTGCACTGATTTCACTGGCGCGTTCGCGGATCCCGGCAGCGATTTTGCGTAACCAACTGGCGCGCTCAATGGCAGGCAATGCTTCCCATTCTGGTTGGGCGCGTTCTGCAGCATCGATTGCCTTACGGGCATCCTCAGCCTGGCCATCAGGAATACGGGAAATAACCGTCTCTGTTGCAGGGTTTACAACATCAATCCATGCATCTCCATGCCAGGTAACAAACTGTCCATCGATATACATAGGATGTTGAACGGGTACTGACATGGGCGACTCCTGTGATTATTGTGTTTTTATTTGGTAAATGCATTGTTAATAAACATCAATCATTGCGGAAACGGCATCGTGGAAGGACGAATCTGTGAAGGGCTTCATAAAAACAGGCGTGAAAGGAATAAAAGGCAGAAGTAAAAGTAAAGAATCATGCCCGTTTGCCAACGGTTTTTCACAAACGGGCAATTTTTAACGTAGCGAACGACTTTCCATCGCTTCAATAAGTACAGCGTCGTGTTTCAGCGTCTGCCATGCCTGGGCGACTTCTACAGGAAAATCAACGTGAACGATAAAATCACGTCCGCGGGGGCCATAACCGTCGCTATCATCACGCAAACGTGGTAGCTCACCAGTAAGTAGCGATAAATAACGTTCAACTGGCCATAATCCTTCCAGTTGATTAACAAATGCGACACTGTCTGCGTTATTCCCCACTTGTGGTACGAATCCTGGATAACTTAACCAGCGAGGTGCATCGGGATTATCAGCAGTAATACGGCGGAACGTCGCCATCGTGCGCCGCTGCATGGTGGGATCCTGCACAACGATAGCCGTGTGAATGCGCTCTGTGGCCTGATTCAATAACGCGACGCTGAAGCGGGCGTTTTCACCGCAGTTCGTTGACTGGTCTTCAATCCAGATTTTTTCATGGGGAATATGCCAGAACTGATGGGCAATATCTGCAAGGATGGTGGCTTCTGCCCTGCCCGTGGTACGAATGATGTTGTAATGTGGATGCTGTGCGACAGCACTATATAAAAAGGTTGTCGAGTGACCGATACCACCGCTGATCAGTAATGGAATTTGCTGATCGCGGGCAATCTTGCATGCAGCGTCGATAGTGGGAATAACCGCGTTACCTGCGAGGATCACGCAATCAGCCTGATACGGCACCTCACCAGAGAAATCATCCTGCGCCAGCCATCGACCAATAACGTTTATGGCATCTATAGTTGTCGCTGAAAGCGTCGGAAACGGGTTAATGTTCATGGTCCCTCCTTCTCGTTCCCTTAAGAATACTGCGTGAGATAATAATGAGAAGCGGAGCACTCTGAAAGGAAGACGTTGTATTTTCCCTATCCTCCTTCGTAAGCCTGATATTTGTTTTACTCATACTGTATTTGAGGAAAGACTATTGATAAAAATTCAGCAAAATCGTTCAATGTTGCGATAGAGTGAATCCTTCAGATCTTATAAAGAAAAAACCCGGCAGCACACGCTTACCGGGTTTTAGATTCATCAGCCAAATAACAGCCGTTAACCGCTAATCTGCTCCATCGCCTGCAAAATACGCTTATCCGATATCGGATACGGCGTACCAAGTTGTTGGGCGAAGTAACTGACGCGCAGTTCTTCAATCATCCAACGGATCTCTTTCACGTCTTCATCCTCACGACGCGCTGGCGGCAGTTTGTTGAACCATTGTTGCCATGCCTGCTGGACGTTTTCGACTTTCAGCATTTGGGCACGGTCACGATGCGGATCAACCGCCAGTTTTTCCAGGCGTTTTTCAATCGCCTGCAAATAGCGCAGCGTATCGCCCAGCCGTTTGAAGCCGTTACCGGTGACAAAACCGCGATACACCAGACCGCCCATTTGTGCTTTGATGTCAGAAAGCCCCAGCGCCATCGTCATATCAACACGCCCTTTCAGACGTTTGTTGATGTTGAACACTGCCGTGAGGATTTGCTCGACCTGCTTCGCAATATCCACCACGGTATCGTTCAGTTCGGCACGCACTTTTTCATGTAGCGCAGTAAAACCCTCTTCCGTCCAGACCGGGCCACCGTTGGCGTCGATTAATTTATCCACACCGCAGGAGATACAGTCATCGATCAGCTCCAGCACTTTGCCATACGGGTTAAAGTACAGCCCCAGCTTGGCTTTATTCGGCAACTTCTCATGCAGATATTTGATCGGTGAAGGAATATTCAGCAACAGTAGACGGCGCAGACCGTTCCACATTGCTTGCTTCTGCTCCAGTGGATTATCAAACAATTTGATCGCCACGCTGTCACGTTCATCCACCAGCGCAGGCCACGCTTTCACTTTGTAATTGCCGCGCTTCTGCTCGTAGCTTTCCGGCAATTGACCAAAGCTCCAGATATGCAGGCCGCTCTGCTCGATACCGTCATCAGCGACCGCAGACAGTGTTTCCTGCACTTTGCCTTTCAGCGCCTCTTTCAGTTCCTGTAATGAGCGCCCTTCTTTCAACTTCTTGTTTTTGTCGTCCACCACGCGGAAAGTAATTTTCAGGTGATCGGGCACCTGATCCCAGTGCCAGTCTTCGCGGTCAACGGTAACGCCGGTCATGCGGCGCAATTCACGTTCAAGACTGTCGAGCAACGGTAGTTCCAGTGGCGTCACGCGGCCTAAAAACGCTTCGGCGTAGTTTGGCGCAGGCACAAAATTACGACGTACCGGTTTTGGCAGCGATTTAATCAGCGCAATCACCAGTTCACGACGTAATCCAGGAATTTGCCATTCAAAGCCGCGCTCTTCCACCTGGTTGAGCAACGGCAGCGGAATATGCACGGTCACGCCATCAGCGTCCGCACCTGGCTCAAACTGATAACTTAAACGCAGCTTGAGATTGCCCTGATGCCAGAAGTTCGGGTAATCCAGCTTGCTGATTTTTTCCGCACCTTCTTTGATCAACATGCTCTTTTCAAAGTTGAGCAAATCAGGCGTTTCGCGGCTAACCTTTTTCCACCAGTTGTCGAAGTGGCGCGAAGAGATCACATCATGGCTAATGCGCTGGTCGTAAAATTCAAACAGCGTCTCGTCATCTACCAGAATATCGCGACGACGTGATTTGTGTTCCAGCTCTTCCACTTCTGCCCGCAGTTTCAGGTTTTCACGGAAGAAAGCGTGACGTGTCTGCCAGTCACCTTCTACAAGTGCATGGCGGATAAAGAGTTCACGGCACAACGCAGGATCAATCTGGCTGTAGTTAACCTTACGCGCGGCGACAATCGGCAACCCATAAACGGTGACTTTTTCCGTCGCCATCACTGCGCCCTGCGCCCGTTCCCAGTGCGGTTCACTGTAGGTGCGTTTGATCAAATGTTGGGCAACCGGCTCTACCCATTCCGGATCGATGCGTGCCGCAATGCGCCCCCACAGGCGGCTGGTTTCTACCAGTTCCGCCACCATCACCCACTTTGGCGGCTTTTTGAATAAACCAGAACCAGGGAAGATAGAGAAACGCGCGTTACGTGCGCCGGTATATTCCTGTTTATCCGCATCTTTCATGCCGATATGTGAAAGCAAACCGGTCAGTAATGCGATATGAATTTCGCGATACTCCGCCGGTTCACTGTTTACCGGAATGCCGAGTTCTTTCACCACCTGGCGCAACTGAGTGTAGATGTCCTGCCATTCGCGCACGCGCAGATAGTTGAGATATTCAGTGCGGCACAAGCGACGGAAGGCGTTTGAAGAGAGCGCCTTTTGCTGCTCACCGAGATAATTCCACAAATTCACAAACGCCAGGAAGTCGGACTCTTTATCGTGGAAACGACGATGTTTTTCATCCGATGCCTGTTGTTTGTCCATCGGGCGTTCACGAGGGTCCTGAATGGAGAGCGCGGAAGTGATAATCATCGCTTCCCTTACACAGCCATGTTTCTGCGCTTCCAGCACCATGCGTGCCAGACGCGGGTCAACCGGTAACTGTGATAACTGACGACCAAGTGGTGTCAGTTTATATGCGGTTTGCTGTTCGTCGGTGGTGATTGCACCTAACTCCTCCAGCAGGCGCACACCATCCTGAATATTGCGTTTATCCGGCGCTTCAACAAACGGAAACGCAGCGATATCGCCCAGCCCCAGTGCGGTCATCTGTAAGATAACCGACGCCAGGTTGGTACGCAGAATTTCCGGATCGGTAAACTCCGGACGAGAAAGGAAATCGTCTTCCGAATAAAGACGAATACAGATCCCTTCTGATACGCGTCCGCAACGGCCTTTACGCTGATTGGCTGAAGCCTGCGAAATTGGCTCAATCGGTAGACGCTGCACTTTGGTGCGATAGCTGTAGCGGCTGATGCGCGCCGTACCTGGGTCGATCACGTATTTAATACCCGGCACAGTCAGCGAGGTTTCCGCGACGTTAGTCGCCAGCACAATGCGCCGCCCGCTGTGTGACTGGAAGACGCGATTTTGTTCGCTGTTTGAAAGCCGCGCATAAAGCGGCAATATTTCCGTATGGCGTAAGTTCAGCTTGTTCAGCGCATCGGCGGTATCGCGAATTTCCCGCTCGCCGCTCATAAAGATCAAAATGTCGCCGGGGCTTTCCTGGCTCAATTCGTCTACGGCATCGAAAATCGCCTGTAACTGGTCGCGCTCGGTATCATCCGCTTCTTCAACTATTGGTCGATAACGCACTTCTACCGGATAAGTTCGACCCGAAACTTCGATAATCGGCGCATTGTTAAAGTGGCGAGAGAAGCGTTCCGGATCGATGGTCGCGGAAGTGATGATGACTTTCAGATCCGGGCGACGTGGCAACAGCTCTTTCAAATAACCGAGCAGGAAATCAATGTTCAGGCTGCGTTCGTGCGCTTC
Organism: Escherichia sp. 20412-1; assembly: GCF_003027595.1. Taxonomy (NCBI): domain Bacteria; kingdom Pseudomonadati; phylum Pseudomonadota; class Gammaproteobacteria; order Enterobacterales; family Enterobacteriaceae; genus Escherichia; species Escherichia sp. 20412-1. The sequence continues at coordinate 47,628 of NZ_PYQM01000026.1, forward strand.
GTCAATGATGATGGTGTCGTACTGCATCAGCAGGCGATCCTGCTGGATTTCCGCCAGCAGAATACCGTCGGTCATCAGCTTGACCATCGTGTTATCACTGACGTGATCGCTGAAACGGACTTTATAACCGATGCAGCCACCCGGTTCGGTCTGCAACTCTTCCGCAATACGGTTCGCCACGGTACGGGCTGCCAGTCGACGAGGCTGGGTATGGCCAATCAGCCCTTTAATCCCGCGCCCCAGTTCCATACAGATTTTCGGCAACTGCGTCGTTTTACCGGAACCTGTTTCTCCGGCGACAATCACCACCTGGTGGTCACGGATTGCTTCGAGAATGTCCTGTTTTTTCTGGCTAACCGGCAAATTGTCCGGATAAGTAATCTCCGGACGCGCCGCTTCACGTAGCAGGACTTTCCCTGCCGCCTGGTCAATTTCTTTTGCCATCTCCTGGAAAATGGCCTGTTGTGCATCAGGATTTTTAACCTTCTTCACCCCATGCAGACGGCGGGAAAAACGCAGTCTGTCACGCAGCATTAACGAATCCAACCGCTGCTGTAAGGCGTTAAAGGTCAATTTTTGTTGTTCTGTCATAACGTTAAAGGGCAGCGTTGTGCCTGATTAATTTTCTTTTAAATGATAGATATAGAGTACCACATCGCGGCTTTTTATGTGTTGTTCAATAAATTCGAACATAGACTTCGATATATTGCGCTATCTCTGTGGCAGGATTGTGAATAAAGTGTCAACAAGCAACAGGGCATCGCCCATTCAAACATCTATAAGGAAACACCATGAGCAAGGTATTAGTTCTTAAATCCAGCATCCTGGCAGGGTACTCTCAGTCTGGTCAGTTGTCTGATTATTTTGTTGAACAGTGGCGTGAAAAGCACACTGCTGATGAAATCACCGTCCGCGACCTGGCTGCAAATCCGGTTCCGGTGCTGGATGGCGAACTGGTTGGTGCTCTGCGTCCGAGTGACGCGCCGCTGACTCCGCGCCAGCAGGAAGCCCTGGCACTGTCTGATGAACTGATTGCCGAGTTGAAAGCGCATGACGTTATCGTGATTGCCGCACCGATGTACAACTTCAACATCTCTACTCAGTTGAAAAACTATTTTGACCTGGTTGCGCGTGCAGGCGTTACTTTCCGCTACACCGAGAACGGTCCTGAAGGTCTGGTAACCGGTAAAAAAGCCATTGTTATTACCAGCCGTGGCGGTATCCATAAGGATGGGCCTACAGACCTGGTGACCCCGTATCTTTCTACGTTCCTTGGCTTTATCGGCATTACTGACGTGAACTTTGTCTTTGCTGAAGGTATCGCTTACGGGCCGGAAATGGCAGCAAAAGCGCAGGCAGACGCTAAAGCGGCAATTGACGCAATTGTTGCAGCATAAGTTTTAAGAAGCCTACCGCGAGTGCGGGAGGCTTTTTTACTTAACTCGCCTTTTTCGCAATACTGTCCAGCGTTGCCAACACATCATCAGGTAGCGCTAATTCCCCTACTGCCATATTCTCCCGTAAATGCGCAACGGAAGACGTCCCCGGGATCAGCAAAATATTCGGTGAACGTTGCAACAGCCACGCCAGCGCCACCTGCATCGGTGTCGCATTAAGACTTGCTGCGACATCAGAGAGCGTGGAGGATTGCAGTGGCGTAAAGCCCCCGAGCGGGAAGAACGGCACATATGCAATGCCATCGCGAGCCAAAGAATCAATTAATTCGTCATCCGCACGATGGGCAATGTTGTATTCGTTTTGCACGCAAACAATTTCTGTAATCTTGCGCGCCTCTGCAACCTGCGTTGGTGTTACGTTGCTCAGGCCAATATGTTTTACCAGCCCTTGTTGTTGCATCTCAGCCAGCACGGTCAGGCTGGCTTCAATCGACCCTTCCGCCGGGCCATGTCCATCGTCAGGCATCACCCGCAGGTTCACCACATCCAGCACGTCCACCCCCAGATTTCGCAGGTTATCGTGCACCGCTTTTTTCAGTTCTGCTGGAGAGAATGCCGGCAACCAGGAGGCGTCCTCACCGCGGCGAGCGCCAATTTTGGTGACGATAGTCAGGTCATCGGAATAAGGATGTAACGCTTCGCGGATAATCTGATTGGTAACGTGTGGACCATAAAAGTCGCTGGTATCAATGTGATTGACGCCCAATGCCAGTGCCTCACGCAGCACGGTAATCGCGACATGGCGATCTTTCGGTGGGCCGAATACACCAGGTCCTGCCAGTTGCATCGCGCCGTAACCGAGACGGTTAACGGATTTTGTACCGAGAGTAAATGTGTTGCTGCTCATAACACCCTGCCCTGTAATAAAGCGGATTAAGAAAAATCAGTATAGAAATGAACGGAAAGTGAATAAATGACTATTGAATGCGGATGCGTAAAAACGAGCGCCAACAAGCAAAAACAGCGCCGCAATCAGTCTGGCGGAGGTCTGTAGGTATAATTTGTACCGTTTTGAACGGTAACTGATCTTTCTGAATACGAAATTAATTACCGCTGCTTTACGTTTTTTATTTTTGCAGCCATTTCCCATTAATCCCCTGCACATATTCTCCCGGTTTAGCGCGAGCGACCAGTTTCTGCCCTGCCAGTTTTGCAATCTCCTCAGTTGAGACATTATTTTGTCTGGCCAGTTGCTGATAACTCAGCGCACGAGCTTTATTAATATCGTTTACCAATGCCTGCGTTTCGTCATCCGTTTTCAGTGCCATCAGATAACCATTAAATGTTTCGCCTACCCGCCCCTGACTTCTGGCTTCATTCAGGGTTAACGCCATCGCACTGCTGCTCATCAGGCAAACAGTCCACACCATTATCAGTAATGTTCTTTTCATCATTACCTCAAAAAAGATCGCTACGGGTTTTGAGCAAGTCTTCAACGTCCTTATCTGCTTTTATGATGATCTCATGCTCAATTTTAACGTTCATATTAATGGTGATTGGCTCTTTCGGCGCAGCCACTTCAATGCGCGGCGTGCAACCAAGCAACATAAAAGAGGACGCGAACGCGGTTATCATTATTTTCATTATTTTTCCTCACACTCATTTCCTGATGGGCAACCCGTTTTCGGGAGTCGGGCATTCTGTTCCAGCCACGCCTGGAGATTATCGCCAAAGCGTAAGCTGCGCCATAACGTAAAAATATTCTCTTCGTGGCTGTAATTAAGATTCACCGTGCCCGTTTTACCATCAACCCGGCTATTACCGCTGATCGTTGCCTGCATGGTTAACACACCGAGATTATCCAGATTAATTTTTGTCGATGAACGGCTAATTTCCATATAGCGCAACCAGTTGATTGCAGTCCCTGCGGTCATATTGTCTTTTGCTACTGCATCCGCCGTGTCTTTATCCAGGCGCAAGGTCATGGGGCCTGCGTTTGCCAGCCAGCCATCTTTCACAATCCATTTTTCATTATTAAGCCATAGCGGCAATGCCCCACTGAATGCCCCTGACATAGCGAATTGCTTTGGATTGATGGCGCTAACCAGTTCACTGGAAGAGAGATTATTCAGCCGTAACAGCGCCGGATCGTGCTGCGGCATACGTAATTGTTTCATCAGCACGTTACCACCTAAAACATCAACACTCACATCAGTCAGTAGCAAGGGTTCGTCTTCGGTCCACGGATAACGCCCCTGAAGATCGGCAGTAATATTTTTTGCCGTCACCAGGTTAACCACTTCAGCAATACGTAATGACACAGGTCGCCGCGTTCCCAGGTGCCACGCACCGTCGGCAAAACGGAACGGTAGTACAAAGTCGACACCGTTGACCTGGTTATCTGGCATCCACGCGCTGCCACCTTTCAACACGCCATGCCCCCCTGCACGAAAGCCCTGCTCAGGCGCGGCAGAAAACGCCACCTGGGCATACAGTTCACCATCGCGTAGATTCATCTTCCAGTCTGGCGGGATCAGCGGCTGGAATACGGTCAGCGATTGTTTAGGCCACCAGGCATTGCCGCGCAGGCGAATACCGTCCCAGCGGCCATTCACCCGTACCGGGCCAATCTCACCAGCATGTAAATCCCCTTTGAAGAGGAAATACGTCGGATCGCGTCCATCGACACTAAATTTTAAGGTTGATGGCGGTAACACACTACCGCCTGTGAAAAGCGTTTGTCCTGCATCCAGCGAAAGCGCACCACTAAAAGACGGATTCTGGGCGTCGCGCACCCAGATAACGGGTTTATCAAGAATTAAGCGCGGCGTTTCTACTGTCATCGTGCCATATTGCAACTGATCGAACCCGGTCGAGAGGTCGGTAAGCGTAATCGTGCTGTCATGCCACTCACCTTTTCCTGCGACATCCCAGGTGGCATTCATCGGGGTAAAACTGCCTTTGCCCCAGTAACGCCACTGCCAACGCCCTGCATCCGGGAGAAAATCATTCGCCTGACCATCCATATGCAGCACAAAGTCGCCCAGTTCATTTTCATGGGCCTGCAAAATGGCCTGCAAGCGACCGTCAACACCACGCTGAGTGACTTTTACCCCCGCTAAAGGCCAGCGAATTTCATCGATGTCCAGTGAATCGATGATTCTTCCCTTTGAACGTAATAACGCGCCTGGTTCAAAGGCCAGCGTTGGGTCAGTCAGACTTCCGCTTAGCTGTGCCGGTAAGCGGGCATACAGAATGAGATCAGCCTGTTTTGCTTCACCGGTCAGTTGCAGTGGCATCTGACTGTTATCCATGCTCAATTTTCCTGGGCCAAAATTAAGCACCGCATTGCCTTTCCCTGCTTGCCCCTGGGTCAGCACACTCAGGCGTCCACTGACCAACGCGTTCTCAAGCCCGGCCTGCCAGTTCTCGACTTTAACACCCAATCGCCCACTCAGGGGAAAACCTTCATACGGCCAGCTCCAGCGACCATCGCTGACCGTCAATTGCTGACGGGTAATTTGCCACGGCAAATCGAGCAATGGATCGCCGTTATCCCGTGTCATCACAAGCAATTGCCCGCTATTTTCCTGCCACTCCAGTTCAGCATCCACCAGTGACGGTTCCTGTGGCAAGTTCAAGGTCGCGGTAGCATGGCCACTGACAGGAAGCCCATCCGGCACCAGCGGCATGGTAAATTCCCCTACCAGTTTTACCGGCGGCTGATTTTCAAACGCGGCGACATCCAGTTCGCTGACTGTAAGTTGTTGCCCTTTAAGCTGGCCTTGAAATTTAACTTTTTCGCCCTGATAACGCAGTTGCTGGATATCAGAGGTCAACGAGAGAGAGAGTTTTCCCTGCCATTCCTGCCAGGGCGAAAGGATCAGTTTATCAATATTGATCCAGGTGTTAGGCAGCATGGATTGCCACTGCGCAAGGGTTTTCGGCGCTGCCGGAGAGGGCTCTTCCTGTGGCAATTTTGCCAGGCAAGCAGAGTCAAGCTCCACTGTGCCAACGTTCAATAACCAGCGGCTGGGATGTGAAAGGCTGGCATTGGTGATATGCGCCAACTGGCAATCCGCCACCAGATAACGGAGATCGGGAATAATTAAACCTTTACGCGTGATGCGCGGGCTTTCATCTAATGCAATGCGTGTACCGAGCGGCAGCCAGATACCCGCCAGCGTAGGAACCCACAGCCCGAGCGTCATCAGCAGCGTTAAGGGCACAAGAATAATCAGTAATAACAGCGCGAGAACGGCTTTATATTTACCCAACATGGGTAGTTAATATCCTGATTTAGCGAAAAATTAAGCATTCAATACCGGTATTGTGGCATGTTTAACCGTTCAGTTGAAGGTTGCGCCTACACTAAGCATAGTTGTTGATGGATTTTTCAATATCACCACAGCTTTCAATTATATTTTAATTTTTGTAAAATATTTTTAGTAGCTTAAACGTGATTCAACATCACTGGAGAAAGTCTTATGAAACTCGCCGTATATAGCACAAAACAGTACGACAAGAAGTACCTGCAACAGGTGAACGAGTCCTTTGGCTTTGAGCTGGAATTTTTTGACTTTCTGCTGACAGAAAAAACCGCCAAAACCGCCAATGGCTGCGAAGCGGTATGTATTTTCGTAAATGATGACGGCAGCCGCCCGGTGCTGGAAGAACTGAAAAAGCACGGCGTTAAATATATCGCCCTGCGCTGTGCCGGTTTCAACAACGTTGACCTCGACGCGGCAAAAGAGCTGGGGCTGAAAGTAGTCCGTGTTCCAGCCTACGATCCGGAAGCCGTCGCTGAACACGCTATCGGTATGATGATGACGTTGAACCGCCGTATTCACCGCGCGTATCAGCGTACCCGTGACGCCAACTTCTCTCTGGAAGGCCTGACTGGCTTTACCATGTATGGCAAAACGGCAGGTGTTATCGGCACCGGTAAAATCGGCGTAGCGATGCTGCGTATTCTGAAAGGTTTCGGTATGCGTCTGCTGGCGTTCGATCCATACCCAAGTGCGGCGGCGCTGGAGCTCGGCGTGGAATATGTCGATCTGCCGACCCTGTTCTCTGAATCAGACGTTATCTCCCTGCACTGCCCGCTGACGCCGGAGAACTACCACCTGCTGAATGAGGCGGCGTTTGATCAGATGAAAAACGGCGTAATGATCGTCAACACCAGTCGTGGCGCATTGATTGATTCCCAGGCGGCAATTGAAGCGCTGAAAAACCAGAAAATTGGCTCGCTGGGGATGGACGTGTATGAGAACGAACGCGATCTGTTCTTTGAAGATAAATCCAACGATGTGATTCAGGATGACGTGTTCCGTCGTCTGTCTGCCTGCCATAACGTACTGTTTACCGGGCACCAGGCTTTCCTGACGGCAGAAGCTCTGACCAGTATTTCCCAGACTACGCTGCAAAACTTGAGCAATCTGGAAAAAGGCGAATCCTGCCCGAACGAACTGGTTTAAACATGCAGCTCCCCTGCAAATCAGGGGAGCTTATTCAGATAATCCCCAAAGATCTTTCATCCACTATTCTTACAATAAGTTTTGTTGAACGGATAAGATGCCCCAGCGTTGCATCCGGCAATCAGCACCTGATTTATACCTTAAATTGAGAACTAAAATGAAGAAAGTTGCCGCGCTAGTCGCACTAAGCCTGCTGATGGCGGGATGTGTAAGTAATGACAAAATTGCTGTAACGCCAGAACAGTTACAGCATCACCGGTTTGTACTGGAAAGTGTTAACGGTCAACCTGTTGCCAGCGATAAAAACCCGCCAGAAATCAGCTTTGGGGAAAAGATGATGATTTCCGGCAACATGTGTAACCGCTTTAGCGGAGAGGGTAAACTTTCGGGCGGAGAACTGAAAGTTAAAGGACTGGCAATGACCCGCATGATGTGTGCCAACCCACAGCTTAACGAACTCGATCACACCATCAGCGAAATGCTGAAAGAAGGTGCGCAGGTAGATCTGACCGCCAACCAGTTGACGCTGGCAACCGCGAAACAGACATTAACTTATAAACTGGCAGATTTGGTCAATTAGTAGCTGCCACAGCTTCCGGCGGCAAGCGACTGTTCGCTGCAGCGTTTGCCGTTAGGTAATGCACACATCCCAATAGCCGTTCCGTCAAGTTGACGGGCAACGGATAGCGAACCACCAATCATTGCGCAATTTGCTTCACCGCTACTGGACATGGACGCTTTTAAACCAGGCGCCACATGCGCCGCGGTTGCCTGCTGAACAGGTTCACTACTACACGCAGACAACAATAAAGCGGCACACCCTACCCACAACGCTGCTCGCATCTTTACTTCCTCTAATCTTTAAGCCAAACGACACCGCCCTAAATAATAGGCAGCCCAGGCGGTTACGTCGAGAACTACTATGTGTGTTGCAACGCATTGTTACTTTTTTATCGCTATTTTTTGCCCGGTGCTTGATCGAAACATTCATTATGCGGATATGGGGGACACAAAAGCGAAAATGCAACAGAAAGCCATTTGCTAAAATTGAGAGATAACTACTGGGCACGCAGCTTTTTCGTGTGCCCCTCATTTGCGCAATGTAAGGGTGTCGTATGATCACAATTGACGGTAATGGCGCGGTAGCTTCGGTGGCATTTCGCACCAGTGAAGTTATCGCCATCTACCCTATTACCCCGAGTTCCACGATGGCAGAACAGGCTGATGCCTGGGCCGGAAACGGCTTGAAAAACGTGTGGGGAGATACACCTCGCGTAGTTGAAATGCAGTCCGAAGCTGGCGCTATCGCGACTGTGCATGGCGCTTTGCAAACGGGCGCACTCTCTACATCGTTTACATCATCGCAGGGTTTGTTGCTGATGATTCCGACATTGTACAAACTGGCGGGCGAACTGACACCGTTTGTACTGCATGTGGCGGCGCGAACCGTCGCTACTCATGCGCTCTCTATTTTTGGTGATCATTCAGATGTGATGGCGGTGCGCCAGACCGGTTGCGCCATGTTGTGTGCGGCAAACGTTCAGGAAGCGCAAGATTTCGCCCTCATTTCGCAAATCGCGACACTAAAAAGCCGTGTGCCATTTATTCATTTCTTTGATGGTTTCCGTACTTCCCACGAGATCAACAAAATCGTTCCACTGGCCGACGACACTATTCTTGAACTGATACCGCAGGCAGAAATTGATGCTCATCGCGCCCGTGCGCTGAATCCGGAACATCCGGTGATCCGCGGTACATCCGCCAATCCTGACACTTACTTCCAGTCTCGTGAAGCAACTAACCCATGGTACAACGCAGTTTACGACCATGTTGAACAGGCAATGAATGATTTCGCCGCCGCTACGGGTCGTCAGTATCAGCCTTTTGAGTATTACGGTCATCCACAGGCAGAACGGGTGATAATCCTGATGGGTTCTGCTATTGGCACCTGTGAAGAAGTGGTAGACGAATTGCTGACCCGTGGCGAAAAAGTTGGGGTGCTGAAAGTTCGACTATATCGTCCGTTTTCCGCCAAACACTTACTACAAGCACTACCGGAGTCCGTACGCAGCGTAGCGGTGTTGGATCGCACCAAAGAGCCGGGTGCCCAGGCAGAACCACTCTATTTGGATGTGATGACCGCGCTGGCAGAAGCCTTTAATAATGGCGAGCGTGAGGCATTGCCTCGCGTCATTGGTGGGCGCTATGGTCTGTCTTCCAAAGAGTTTGGCCCGGACTGTGTGCTGGCAGTATTTGCCGAACTTAACACAGCCAAACCAAAACCACGATTTACCGTGGGTATTTATGATGATGTGACCAATCTGTCACTGCCATTGCCAGAAAATACCCTGCCAAACTCCGCGAAGCTGGAAGCCCTGTTTTACGGTCTGGGCAGTGACGGCAGCGTTTCCGCGACCAAAAACAATATCAAGATTATCGGTAATTCCACCCCGTGGTATGCACAGGGGTATTTTGTATACGATTCCAAAAAGGCCGGTGGTCTGACAGTTTCTCACCTGCGTGTGAGCGAGCATCCAATTCGATCCGCGTATCTGATTTCACAAGCTGACTTTGTTGGCTGCCACCAGTTGCAGTTTATCGACAAATATCAGATGGCAGAACGCCTGAAACCTGGCGGTATTTTCCTGCTTAATACTCCGTACAGTGCAGAAGAAGTCTGGTCGCGGCTGCCGCAAGAAGTTCAGGCGGTGTTGAATCAGAAGAAAGCTCGCTTTTATGTGATTAATGCAGCGAAAATTGCCCGTGAATGTGGACTGGCAGCGCGCATTAACACCGTAATGCAGATGGCCTTTTTCCACCTGACGCAAATTCTGCCTGGCGACAGTGCCCTGGCTGAATTGCAGGGCGCAATTGCCAAAAGCTACAGCAGCAAAGGTCAGGATCTGGTGGAACGCAACTGGCAGGCACTGGCGCTGGCGCGTGAATCCGTGGAAGAAGTCCCGTTGCAACCGGTAAATCCGCACAGTGCGAATCGGCCACCGGTGGTTTCCGATGCAGCGCCTGATTTCGTTAAAACCGTCACCGCTGCAATGCTCGCCGGACTTGGCGATGCCCTCCCCGTTTCGGCGCTACCACCAGACGGCACATGGCCAATGGGCACAACGCGTTGGGAAAAACGCAATATTGCCGAAGAGATCCCCATCTGGAAAGAGGAACTCTGTACCCAATGTAACCACTGTGTCGCCGCCTGCCCACACTCCGCTATTCGCGCAAAAGTGGTTCCGCCGGAAGCAATGGAAAACGCCCCTGCCAGCCTGCATTCGCTGGATGTGAAATCGCGCGATATGCGCGGGCAGAAGTATGTGTTGCAGGTCGCACCGGAAGATTGCACTGGCTGTAATCTGTGCGTTGAAGTTTGCCCGGCGAAAGACCGTCAGGATCCTGATATCAAAGCCATCAATATGATGTCGCGTCTGGAGCATGTGGAAGAAGAGAAAATCAATTATGACTTCTTCCTCAACTTACCAGAAATCGACCGCAGTAAACTGGAACGTATTGATATTCGTACATCGCAATTGATCACACCGCTGTTTGAATATTCTGGTGCTTGTTCCGGTTGTGGCGAGACGCCGTATATCAAATTGCTTACTCAACTCTATGGCGATCGAATGTTGATCGCTAACGCCACCGGATGTTCGTCGATTTATGGCGGTAACCTGCCATCCACACCGTATACCACTGATGCAAACGGTCGTGGTCCGGCCTGGGCGAACTCACTGTTTGAAGATAATGCCGAATTTGGCCTGGGCTTCCGCCTGACGGTCGATCAGCATCGTGTCCGTGTTTTGCGTCTGCTGGATCAGTTTGCCGATAAAATCCCGGCGGAGTTACTGGCAGCGTTGAAATCAGATGCCACGCCAGAGGTTCGTCGCGAACAGGTTGCCGCGTTGCGCCAGCAACTAAAGGATATCGCTGAAGCTCATGAACTGCTGCGCGACGCTGATGCGCTGGTGGAAAAATCAATATGGCTGATTGGTGGCGACGGCTGGGCTTACGATATCGGCTTCGGTGGTTTGGATCATGTATTAAGTCTGACGGAAAACGTCAACATTCTGGTACTGGATACGCAATGCTATTCCAATACCGGCGGTCAGGCGTCGAAAGCAACCCCTCTTGGTGCAGTAACGAAGTTTGGTGAACACGGCAAACGCAAAGCGCGTAAAGACCTCGGTGTCAGTATGATGATGTACGGTCATGTTTATGTGGCGCAGATTTCTCTCGGTGCGCAACTGAACCAGACAGTGAAAGCGATTCAGGAAGCGGAAGCGTATCCAGGGCCGTCACTGATCATTGCTTACAGTCCATGTGAAGAGCACGGTTATGACCTGGCATTGAGTCACGACCAGATGCGCCAACTCACCGCAACCGGCTTCTGGCCGCTGTATCGCTTTGATCCACGTCGTGCCGATGAAGGCAAACTGCCACTGGCGCTGGATTCACGTCCACCATCAGAGGCTCTGGAAGAAACATTGCTCCATGAACAACGTTTCCGCCGTCTGAATTCGCAACAGCCAGAAGTGGCGGAACAGTTATGGAAAGATGCCGCAGCCGATCTGCAAAAACGCTATGATTTCCTCGCGCAAATGGCGGGGAAAACGGATAAAAGTGGCACCGAGTAGAGTAACAGGGTAAGGATTATCCTGAACAAAAAAAAGCCCGAATGAAAGTTCGGGCTTGTCTTTTTATTTGTTGGGAAATAAGTAATCGTAGCAATGCCCCAACAGAAAATAATATCTGTGACTAGACTAGCCCCCAGAATCTCCAGACAACCAATATCACTTAAATAAGTGATAGTCTTAATACTAGTTTTTAGACTAGTCATTGGAGAACAGATGATTGATGTCTTAGGACCGGAGAAACGCAG
>NZ_PYQM01000027.1:0-56526 GCF_003027595.1 Escherichia sp. 20412-1
CCAACGTCATGGCCGGTGACCTGTCAGACACCAGTACCGATGCCGTCAACGGCTCGCAACTGAAAACGACAAACGATAACGTTGCCACCAACACCACCAACATCACCAACCTGACCAATGATGTCGCAGATATCAATACCACAATCACGGGTCTGGAAGATGATTCCCTGCAGTGGAATGGTACGGCGTTCAGTGCCAAACACGGCACCAGCACCACCAACAAAATCATTAATGTGGCGGCGGGAACACTATCGTCGTCAAGTACCGATGCCGTAAATGGCGGACAACTGTATGGTTTGAGCAGTTCTATCGCTAACTATTTGGGTGGAAATGCCTCTGTTGATTCAAGCGGCGTGTTTACTGGACCAACCTATAATATCGGGGGCACTGATTACGATAACGTAGGTGAAGCATTAGCCGCTATTGACTCCTCAGTTGTAGCCTCACTCGGTGATGCCCTTGCCTGGGATGCCAAAACAGGCACATTCACAGCCAGTCATGGTGGTAGTGCCAGTAAAATCACTAACGTCGCCGCCGGTTCAATTTCTAAAGACAGCGCAGACGCAGTGAACGGTGGACAGCTCTATGATGTAAGCAACTCTATTAGTGACATTCTTGGCGGTGGTTCCACTGTTAATGCTGACGGCACAATCAACGCACCAGCCTATACTATCGCTAATACTGACTACGATAATGTAGGCGATGCACTGAGCGCGATAGACTCGACGCTTGATGATGCAATGATTTGGGATGATAACGCAGGTGCCTTTAGTGCGGCCCACGATGGTGATACCACCAGTAAAATCACTAATGTAAAAGCCGGTAACGTGGCGGTTGATAGCACCGATGCGGTTAATGGTTCTCAGTTGTATGCCACAAATGTGCTCATCAACCAGAATAGCGATATGATTAACCAGCTCGCTGGCGACACCAGTACGACCTATATTGAAGAGCATGGTGCAGGTGTAAATTACGTCCGTACAAACGATACCGGCTTGACCTTTATAGATGCCAGCGCAGCGGGCGTCGGCTGCTCTACCGCGTTGGGTTATAACGCGACCGCATCGGGTGAAAACAGCCTCGCTATTGGTCGAGACAGTGTCAGCTCGATCGACTCCGGTATAGCACTGGGCAGTGGCTCAACCTCTGACCGTGTCATCGTCAAGGGCTCCCGTTCTGGCAGCGTAACGGAAAACGGGGTTGTCATTGGTTATGACACCACTGATGGCGAATTACTCGGTGCGCTATCTGTAGGTAAAGATGGTGAAAGTTATCGCCAAATCATTAACGTCGCAGATGGTTCAGAGGCTCATGACGTCGTCACTGTCCGTCAGTTGCAAAATGCGATAGGTTCAGTTGCAAGCACTCCTGCTAAGTACTTCCACTCAAACTCGAAAGAAGAGGATTCACTGGCCGTTGGGACGGACTCTCTGGCGATGGGTGCAAAAACAGTGGTCAATGGTGATGCCGGAATTGGTATTGGTTTTGGCTCCTTAGTGGTACAGGACGCAATTAACGGTATCGCTATCGGTTCCAGTGCTCGCGCGAACCATGCTAACAGCATTGCAATGGGTAATGGTTCTCAAACCACCGTTGGGGCCCAAAGCAACTATACCGCTTACAATATGGATGCCCCGCAAAACTCGGTGGGTGAATTCTCTGTAGGCAGCACCAATGGTCAGAGGCAAATCACTAATGTGGCAGCGGGCTCACAGGATACCGATGCGGTTAATGTTGGCCAGTTGAAAGTGACGGATGCGCGCGTTGAGATCAACACGACCAGTATCAATAACCTGAACAATCAGGTGAGCAATCTCGATACCCGTGTTACCAACATCGAGAATGGTATTGGCGATATTGTTACTACCGGAAGTACGAAATACTTCAAGGCAAATACAACCGGTGCGGATGCCAATGCACAGGGGGCGGACAGCGTCGCTATCGGTTCAGGATCAATCGCTGCTGCAGATAACAGTGTAGCCTTAGGTACAGGTTCGATCGCCGATGAAACTAATACCATATCTGTGGGGTCATCAACTAATCAGCGCCGCATCACCAATGTTGCTGCCGGTAAAAATGACACTGATGCAGTGAACGTCGCACAGTTGAAATCGTCCACTGAGGGTGGTGTTCGTTACAGTACGAATGAAGACGGTACGATTAACTACAGTACGTTAAACCTGGGTGATGGTAAGGGGGGCACGACGCAAATCAGTAATGTGTCAGCCGCTGTGAACGATCACGATGCGGTTAACTACGCACAGCTAAAACAAAGTATCCAGGATACCAATAGCTACACAGACCAGAAAATGGTTGAAATGGATAACAAAGTGAAGGGCGTAGAGAAAAAAATGAGCGGTGGTATCGCTTCGGCAATGGCGATGACTGGTCTGCCTCAGGCCTACACGCCAGGTGCCAGCATGGCTTCTATTGGTGGCGGTACTTATAACGGTGAATCGGCTGTTGCTTTAGGTGTATCGATGGTGAGTGCCAACGGTCGTTGGGTCTACAAATTACAAGGTAGTACCAATAGCCAGGGCGAATACTCCGCCGCACTCGGTGCCGGTATTCAGTGGTAATTATCCATTAACGAATGGGTAAACCCTGATGCGCTACGCTTATCCGGCCTACAGGAGGATTCCACAAATTCCTGTAGGCCGGATAAGGCGTTCACGCCGCATCCGGCAAAATAAGGTGCACCAGGTCAACAATCTGCGGGCAATTCTCTGATGAGGATTGCCCTTTTCTTTACCAGACACCTTCCTCACCCCAAATTGGCCCTACCAATTCTTCCCTTATCTGGCCTCTGGTTCACAGTTCATCAATTCAAACTCACATTAACGTTGCCATTACATAACATTTGGTTAACTATTCATTGTCATTATCCCTACACAACAAAATTGGCAGTGCCACTTTTACACAACGTGTGACAAGGAGATGAGCAACAGACTCATTACACGATGTGCGTGGCCTCCAGGAGACCTGCAATGAATCTCTGGCAACAAAACTATGATCCCGCCGGGAATATCTGGCTTTCCAGCCTGATAGCATCGCTTCCCATCCTGTTTTTCTTCTTTGCGCTGATTAAGCTCAAACTGAAAGGATACGTCGCCGCCACCTGGACGGTCACTATCGCTCTGGCGGTAGCTTTGCTGTTCTATAAAATGCCGGTCGCCAACGCGCTGGCCTCCGTGGTTTATGGCTTCTTCTACGGCCTGTGGCCGATCGCGTGGATTATTATTGCAGCGGTGTTCGTCTATAAGATCTCGGTGAAAACCGGGCAGTTTGACATCATCCGCTCGTCCATTCTTTCAATAACCCCTGACCAGCGCCTGCAAATGCTGATCGTCGGTTTCTGTTTCGGCGCATTTCTCGAAGGGGCTGCAGGCTTCGGCGCACCGGTCGCGATTACCGCAGCCTTACTGGTCGGCCTGGGCTTTAAACCACTGTACGCCGCCGGGCTGTGCCTGATTGTTAACACCGCACCGGTGGCATTTGGCGCAATGGGTATTCCGATTCTGGTTGCCGGGCAGGTAACAGGCATCGACAGCTTTGAGATTGGCCAGATGGTAGGCCGCCAGCTACCATTTATGACTATTATCGTGCTGTTCTGGATCATGGCAATTATGGACGGCTGGCGCGGTATCAAAGAAACCTGGCCTGCGGTCGTGGTTGCGGGTGGTTCGTTTGCCATCGCACAGTACCTCAGTTCCAACTTCATTGGGCCGGAACTGCCAGACATTATCTCTTCGCTGGTATCGCTACTCTGCCTGACACTGTTCCTCAAACGCTGGCAGCCGGTGCGCGTTTTCCGCTTCGGTGATTTGGGGGCGTCACAGGTTGATATGACACTGGCTCACACCGGTTACACCGCAGGTCAGGTATTGCGTGCCTGGACACCGTTCCTGTTCCTGACCGCCACCGTAACACTGTGGAGTATTCCACCGTTTAAAGCCCTGTTCGCTTCGGGCGGAGCGCTGTATGAGTGGGTCATCAACATTCCGGTGCCGTACCTCGATAAACTGGTTGCTCGTATGCCGCCGGTGGTCAGCGAAGCCACCGCCTATGCAGCCGTGTTTAAGTTCGACTGGTTCTCTGCCACCGGCACCGCCATTCTGTTTGCTGCGCTGCTCTCTGTTATCTGGCTGAAAATGAAACCGTCTGACGCTATCAGCACCTTCGGCAACACGCTGAAAGAGCTGGCGCTGCCCATCTACTCCATTGGTATGGTGCTGGCGTTCGCCTTTATTTCGAACTATTCCGGGTTGTCGTCAACACTGGCGCTGGCTCTGGCACACACCGGCCACGCATTCACCTTCTTCTCGCCATTCCTTGGTTGGCTGGGTGTATTCCTGACCGGCTCGGATACATCATCTAACGCCCTGTTTGCCGCTCTGCAAGCCACAGCAGCACAACAAATTGGCGTCTCTGACCTGTTGCTGGTTGCAGCCAACACTACCGGCGGCGTCACCGGCAAGATGATCTCTCCGCAATCTATCGCCATCGCCTGTGCGGCAGTAGGCCTGGTTGGCAAAGAGTCTGATTTGTTCCGCTTTACTGTCAAACACAGCCTGATCTTCACCTGTATGGTGGGCGTGATCACCACGCTGCAGGCCTATGTCTTAACGTGGATGATTCCTTAATGATGGTTATACCCAGACGCCTGTCAGACGAGGTAGCAGATCGTGTGCGGGCGCTGATTGATGAAAAAAATCTGGAGGCGGGCATGAAGTTGCCCGCTGAACGTCAACTGGCGATGCAGCTCGGCGTGTCGCGTAATTCATTACGCGAGGCGCTGGCAAAACTGGTAAGCGAAGGCGTGCTGCTCAGCCGACGCGGCGGCGGGACGTTTATTCGCTGGCGTCATGATGCATGGTCGGAGCAAAACATCGTCCAACCACTGAAAACGCTGATGGCCGATGATCCGGATTACAGCTTCGATATTCTGGAAGCCCGCTACGCCATTGAAGCCAGCACCGCCTGGCATGCGGCGATGCGCGCCACGCCTGGCGACAAAGAGAAAATTCAGCTTTGCTTTGAGGCAACGCTCAGCGAAGACCCGGACCTCGCCTCACAAGCAGACGTTCGTTTTCATCTGGCGATTGCCGAAGCCTCACATAACATTGTTCTGCTACAGACCATACGCGGTTTCTTTGATGTCCTGCAGTCCTCGGTAATGCAAAGTCGCCAGCGGATGTATCTGGTTCCGCCCGTTTTTTCGCAACTGACTGAACAGCATCAGGCAGTCATTGACGCCATTTTTGCTGGTGATGCCGACGGTGCGCGTAAAGCGATGATGGCGCATCTCAGTTTTGTCCACACCACCATAAAACGATTCGATGAAGATCAGGCACGCCGCGCACGCATTACCCGCCTGCCCGGTGAGCATCATGAGCATTCGAGGGAGAAAAACGCATGATTATTTCCGCAGCCAGCGATTATCGCGCCGCCGCACAACGCATTCTGCCGCCGTTCCTGTTCCACTATATGGATGGCGGCGCATATTCTGAGTACACCCTGCGCCGCAATGTAGAAGATTTGTCCGACGTGGCGCTGCGCCAGCGCATTCTGAAAAACATGTCTGACTTAAGCCTGGAAACGACGCTGTTTAATGAGAAATTGTCGATGCCAGTGGCGCTGGCTCCGGTGGGCTTGTGCGGCATGTATGCGCGTCGCGGCGAAGTCCAGGCAGCAAAAGCGGCAGATGCGCATGGCATTCCGTTTACTCTCTCGACGGTTTCCGTTTGCCCGATTGAAGAAGTTGCACCGGCCATCAAACGCCCAATGTGGTTCCAGCTTTATGTGCTGCGCGATCGCGGCTTTATGCGTAACGCGCTGGAACGGGCAAAAGCCGCGGGTTGTTCGACGCTGGTTTTCACCGTTGACATGCCAACGCCGGGCGCACGCTACCGTGACGCACACTCGGGTATGAGCGGTCCGAATGCCGCAATGCGCCGCTACTTGCAGGCGGTGACTCATCCGCAATGGGCTTGGGATGTGAGCCTGAACGGTCGTCCGCATGATTTAGGTAATATCTCAGCTTATCTCGGTAAACCGACCGGACTGGAAGATTACATCGGCTGGCTGGGGAATAACTTCGATCCATCCATCTCCTGGAAAGACCTTGAGTGGATCCGTGATTTCTGGGATGGCCCGATGGTGATCAAAGGGATCCTCGATCCGGAAGATGCCCGTGATGCAGTCCGTTTTGGCGCGGATGGCATTGTAGTTTCTAACCACGGCGGTCGTCAGTTGGATGGCGTGCTCTCTTCCGCCCGCGCACTGCCTGCTATTGCAGATGCGGTGAAAGGCGATATCGCGATTCTGGCGGATAGCGGCATTCGTAACGGGCTTGACGTTGTGCGTATGATCGCACTCGGTGCCGATACCGTACTGCTGGGCCGTGCTTTCCTGTATGCACTGGCCACGGCGGGCCAGGCGGGCGTAGCAAACTTGCTGAATTTGATCGAGAAAGAGATGAAAGTGGCGATGACGCTGACTGGCGCGAAATCAATTAGCGAAATCACGGAAGACTCGCTGGTTCAGGGGCTGGGTAAAGAGTTGCCTGCGGCACTGGCTCCGATGGCGAAAGGGAATGCAGCTTAAGGGTTAGATTAATATCTGCTATCCTGCCCCCGCACTAAGGGGGCAGTATGCTAAACATCGTACTTTACGAACCAGAAATTCCGCCAAACACTGGCAACATCATTCGTCTTTGCGCTAATACCGGCTTTCGTCTGCATATCATCGAACCGATGGGATTTGCCTGGGACGACAAGCGCCTGCGCCGCGCGGGGCTGGACTACCACGAATTTACCGCCGTTACGCGTCATCATGACTATAGCGCGTTTCTTGAGGCGGAAAATCCCCAGCGTCTGTTTGCCCTTACCACTAAAGGTACGCCCGCACATAGCGCCGTAAGTTATCAGGATGGCGATTATCTGATGTTCGGCCCGGAAACACGTGGCTTACCCGCAACCATCCTTAACGCCCTGCCCGCTGAACAAAAAATTCGTATTCCAATGGTGCCGGACAGCCGCAGCATGAACCTGTCCAATGCGGTGTCGGTGGTGGTGTATGAAGCCTGGCGGCAGTTGGGGTATCCGGGGGCGGTGTTGAGAGATTAGTTACTGTAGGCCGGATAAGATGCGTTAGCATCGCATCCGGCACGATCACAGGACATCAGATCCCATCGCCATACTCAAACGTATGGTGAATGCCGTTGAAATGCTGATCCATATCCATTGACGGTTTATCGCTGTCTGGTTTACCGACGATACGCGCCGGAACGCCAGCGGCAGTGGTATGCGGCGGCACTGGTTGCAGCACCACGGAACCTGCGCCAATCTTCGCGCCACGACCAACTTCAATGTTGCCGAGAATTTTCGCACCAGCGCCAATCATCACGCCTTCACGAATTTTCGGGTGACGATCGCCGCTGGTTTTACCTGTACCACCGAGCGTCACGGATTGCAGAATCGACACGTCGTTTTCAATTACCGCCGTTTCACCAACGACGATGCCCGTCGCGTGGTCGAGCATGATACCGCGACCAATTTTTGCCGCCGGATGGATATCGACCTGGAACGTCACAGATACCTGGTTTTGCAAGAAAATTGCCAGTGCACGGCGGCCCTGATTCCACAACCAGTGACCAATGCGATACGCCTGCAAGGCATGAAAACCTTTCAGATATAACAATGGCGTTGAGTATTTATCGACTGCCGGGTCGCGGGTACGCACCGCCTGGATATCGCAGGCCGCAGAAGCGATCATTTCCGGGTCGGCGGCATAAGCTTCTTCAACCACTTCGCGAATAGCAATGGCAGGCATAATGGGCGATGACAGCTTGTTCGCCAGCATATAGCTCAATGCACTCCCCAGGTTTTCGTGCTTGAGTAGCGTTGCGTGGTAAAAACTGGCCAGCATTGGCTCACAGTCCGCCAGCGTTCTGGCTTCAGCTTTAATATTGTTCCAGACAATTTCCAGTTCTTCACACGACATTGCTTACTCCACACGATGAGGTAATGACCGGCCCGTTCTGCGCGAGCCGGGTCATAGCGGTAACAAAAGTTCCCTGGGTTTAGTGGCTGCTGCGCTCGTCCTTGCGTGCACGACCTAATAGTGTCAATGCTGCCTCGCGCGCGTTTTTTCCGCAATATAATACTTGATAAATTTCCTCGGTTATTGGCATTTCAACGCCGAAGCGATGCGCCAGTTCGCGAACCTCTTTCGTATTGCGGTAACCTTCCACCACCTGACCAATCTTCTCCTGCGCACTTTGTACATCCATGCCCTGACCGAGCATCATGCCAAAGCGGCGGTTACGCGACTGGTTGTCGGTACAGGTAAGCACCAGATCACCCAGGCCTGCCATGCCCATAAAGGTGGCAGGCTCGGCACCCAACGCCGTGCCCAGACGCGACATTTCAGCCAGGCCACGGGTGATCAGCGCCGTTCGCGCATTCGCCCCAAAACCGATACCGTCAGACATCCCCGCACCAATCGCAATGACGTTTTTCACCGCGCCGCCAAGTTGCACGCCAATGAAATCCGGGTTGCTGTAGACACGGAAACTTTTGCCGCAGTGCAGCAGTTGCTGGAGATCGTCAGCAAAATCCTGGTCGGTAGAGGCCAGCGAAATAGCCGTTGGTAAACCTGCTGCCAGCTCTTTCGCGAAAGTGGGGCCAGAGATAACCGCCAGCGGAATTTGATCGCCTAACGCTTCGCGCGCCACGTCCTGTAACAGACGCCCGGTTTCCGCTTCCAGCCCTTTGGTTGCCCATACCAGGCGCGCGTCAGGACGCATCAACGGTTTAATCTGCCGCAGTACTTCACCAAAGACATGGCTGGGTACGACGACGAGAATATTACGGCTGGCTGCCAGCGCAGTGGCGAGATCACTTTCAAGGTGGAGCGTATCGGGAAAAGGCACATCGGGGAGAAACGCGGCGTTACAACGGTCGCGTTCAAGCGTCGCGATATGTTCAGGGTCATGGCCCCAGAGGACAACCTCGTGGCCATTTCTTGCCAGGGTGATGGCAAGAGCGGTGCCGTACGAGCCGGCACCGATCACAGTCATTGAAGCATTACGTTGGTTCATCAGGCATCCTGATGTTCTTCAGTACCTTCGCCAGCCTGCTGCTGTAAATAGTTCATGAACAGAGCATCGAAGTTAACCGGCGCAAGGTTCAGTTGCGGGAATGTACCGCGGGATACCATGCTGGTGATGCATTCACGAGCATACGGGAACAGAATGTTCGGGCAGTATGCGCCCAGGCAATGTGCCATCTGGGTGCCTTCGATACCCGCGATGGAGAAAATACCGCCCTGCTGAACTTCGCACAGAAACGCGGTTTCTTCGCCCAGGGATGCCGTTACGGTAACACGCAGTACCACTTCGTAAACGTCATCTGCCAGTTGGGAAGATGCCGTATCCAGATCAAGTTTAACTTCTGGCTGCCAATCTTTCTGGAAAACGTGCGGCGCGTTCGGCGCTTCGAAAGAAATATCCTTGGTATAAATACGCTGGATCTGGAAAGTCATTTCGGTGTTGTTTTGTTCTGACATGTGTAGAAAACCCTTAAGTGTTGTCCTTAAATACTGCGCAATGTAATGCCAACGTTCACACGTTATTTCAGCAGAGGATCCAGTCCACCACGTGCATCCAATGCATACAAGTCGTCACAGCCGCCAATGTGCTGTGCGTCAATAAAAATCTGCGGAACCGTGGTGCGGCCACTGCGTTTGATCATCTCTTCACGCTTAGCGGCGTTGCCATCAATCGGCAGTTCCTGGAAATTCACGCCCTTGCTGCTCAGCAATGCTTTCGCACGATGGCAATAAGGGCAGGTTTCTTTGGTATAAATTTCAACATTGGCCATAATTTAGCTCCTGTTTTTTACCTGTTGTTTTATGTTGCAGGGTAGCGACAAAATAGAATATCCCCAGAAGCTTATATCAATAAGTCACTGGGGGCATAATTGCAGCTAACTATCAGCGGCATAAAAAACGACAGGTAAATTATTTGCCGCGCACCAGAGGCAAGTTCTCGCCAGCCCAGCCAGCTACGCCTTCTTTCAGCACAAATACTTGCGCAAACCCAGCTTTCGTCAGCGCGTTTGCTGGCTCCTGGCACTGCATGCCAGAACCGTCAACCACGATAACCGGTTTGTCTTTGTGCTTATCAAGCTCACCAACATTGTTGGCTTTGATTTCGGTCGGCAACAAATTGATAGAGCCAGCGATATGGCCTTTACGGAAGTCATCACGTTGGCGTAAATCCACAACCACAGCGTCTTCTTTGTTGATCAGACGCGTCGCTTCACCACGTGTAATCACCTTCACTTTCGAGGTCAGGCTTTTGAACGTAGTAACCAGGACCGCCACCAGTAACGCGATCCAGGCGATACTCAGCATGGGATGGCGGCCGACAAATTGCATAATTTCTTGCATGGGGGGTAACAACTCCCGACGTAGTGATTAAAAAAACCAGGAAAGGAGTATACCTGCGCGTTGCGGCAAATACAGCCAGCGCGTGCACTGGAATGCAATTTTGCGGGGCGCTACGAAAAAAAATCGCAAATCAGCCCCCGGCTTTCACTGTGCGGCGTCATAATTTGATCTTCAGAGGCTATTTTATCGATTCAGCTGTAGTAAAATTACGCAAATTTTGACTCTTGAGTATGAGGTTGTCGCAATGTCGGTTTCTAAAAAACCTATGGTACTGGTGATTCTGGATGGCTATGGCTATCGCGAAGAACAGCAGGATAACGCCATTTTTAGTGCAAAAACCCCGGTAATGGATGCACTGTGGGCCAATCGTCCGCATACCCTGATCGACGCTTCCGGTCTGGAAGTCGGTCTGCCTGACCGTCAGATGGGTAACTCCGAAGTAGGTCACGTTAACCTGGGTGCCGGCCGCATCGTGTATCAGGACCTGACTCGTCTGGACGTTGAAATCAAAGATCGCGCGTTCTTCGCTAACCCGGTGCTAACTGGCGCGGTAGATAAAGCGAAAAACGCGGGCAAAGCTGTACACATTATGGGTCTGCTCTCCGCTGGCGGCGTACACAGCCACGAAGATCACATCATGGCAATGGTAGAACTGGCCGCTGAACGTGGCGCAGAAAAAATCTATCTGCACGCATTCCTCGACGGTCGCGACACCCCACCGCGCAGCGCTGAAGCTTCTCTGAAAAAATTCGAAGAGAAATTTGCCGCACTGGGTAAAGGCCGCGTAGCGTCCATTATTGGTCGTTACTACGCGATGGACCGCGACAACCGTTGGGATCGCGTTGAAAAAGCTTATGACCTGCTGACTCTGGCGCAGGGCGAATTCCAGGCTGATACCGCCGTTGCCGGTTTGCAGGCCGCTTATGCTCGTGACGAAAACGATGAATTCGTGAAAGCGACTGTCATCCGTGCCGAAGGCCAGCCAGATGCAGCAATGGAAGACGGCGACGCACTGATTTTCATGAACTTCCGTGCTGACCGTGCCCGTGAAATCACCCGCGCGTTCGTTAACGCTGATTTCGACGGTTTCGCCCGTAAGAAAGTGGTTAACGTTGATTTCGTGATGCTGACCGAATACGCCGCCGACATCAAAACCTCAGTGGCTTACCCACCAGCCTCTCTGGTTAACACCTTCGGTGAGTGGATGGCGAAAAATGACAAAACTCAGTTGCGTATTTCCGAAACCGAAAAATATGCCCACGTCACCTTCTTCTTTAACGGCGGCGTAGAAGAGTCGTTCAAAGGCGAAGATCGCATTCTGATCAACTCACCGAAAGTCGCGACCTACGACCTGCAACCGGAAATGAGCTCCGCAGAGTTGACCGAAAAACTGGTTGCGGCAATCAAGAGCGGCAAATACGACACCATCATCTGTAACTACCCGAACGGCGACATGGTAGGTCACACCGGGGTGATGGAAGCGGCAGTTAAAGCGGTAGAAGCGCTGGATCACTGCGTGGATGAAGTGGCGAAAGCCGTTGAATCTGTTGGCGGTCAACTGCTGATCACCGCTGACCACGGTAACGCTGAACAGATGCGCGATCCGGCTACCGGTCAGGCGCACACGGCGCACACCAACCTGCCTGTTCCGCTGATTTACGTTGGCGATAAGAACGTGAAAGCGGTTGAAGGTGGCAAACTTTCTGACATCGCGCCGACCATGCTCTCTTTAATGGGTATGGAAATCCCGCAAGAGATGACTGGTAAGCCGCTGTTCATCGTGGAATAATCCCTCCCCATGAGGGGAAAGGCGATTAATACCATGACACGGGCCACGAAACCGCGCAGGTTTGCAGTCAGGCCCATCATTTACGCCAGCGTTCTTAGCGCTGGCGTATTGTTGTGCACTTTTTCCGCCCAGGCGGATGACCGCGACCAACTCAAGTCTATTCAGGCCGATATCGCCGCGAAAGAGCGCGCGGTACGCCAACAACAGCAACAACGCGCAAGCCTGCTCGCACAATTGAAAAAGCAGGAAGAGGCGATCTCTGAAGCCACCCGTAAGCTGCGCGAAACGCAAAACACGCTCAATCAACTGAATAAACAGATTGATGAGATGAACGCGTCAATTGCTAAGCTGGAGCAGCAAAAAGCCGCTCAGGAACGCAGCCTCGCCGCGCAACTGGATGCCGCGTTTCGTCAGGGTGAGCATACCGGTATTCAGCTCATTCTTAGCGGTGAAGAAAGCCAGCGCGGCCAGCGTTTGCAGGCTTACTTCGGTTACCTCAACCAGGCGCGACAAGAAACCATCGCTGAGCTGAAGCAGACGCGCGCAGAAGTTGCCATGCAGCGTGCTGAACTGGAAGAGAAACAGAGCGAACAACAAACACTGTTATATGAACAGCGCGCCCAACAGGCGAAGCTGACCCAGGCGCTGAATGAGCGTAAGAAGACGCTGGCAGGGCTGGAGTCTTCCATTCAACAAGGTCAGCAACAGTTAAGCGAGCTGCGCGCCAACGAATCTCGTCTGCGCAATAGCATTGCTCGTGCAGAAGCGGCAGCGAAAGCACGTGCTGAACGTGAAGCGCGCGAAGCCCAGGCAGTGCGCGACAGGCAGAAAGAAGCGACGCGCAAAGGCACCACCTACAAACCAACCGAAAGCGAAAAATCGCTGATGTCCCGTACCGGTGGTTTAGGTGCACCGCGTGGTCAGGCATTCTGGCCTGTTCGTGGGCCAACACTGCATCGCTATGGCGAACAGCTACAGGGCGAGCTGCGCTGGAAAGGGATGGTTATTGGTGCTTCTGAAGGCACTGAAGTTAAAGCGATTGCCGACGGTCGAGTAATTCTGGCTGACTGGCTGCAAGGCTACGGTCTGGTGGTGGTGGTTGAGCACGGTAAAGGCGATATGAGTCTTTACGGCTATAATCAGAGCGCACTGGTGAGCGTTGGCTCGCAGGTTCGCGCGGGTCAGCCAATTGCACTAGTGGGCAGCAGTGGCGGTCAGGGTCGGCCTTCACTCTATTTCGAAATTCGCCGCCAGGGTCAGGCGGTCAATCCACAGCCGTGGTTGGGAAGATAAGTTTTGTTTCCATTTCGTCGTAACGTTCTTGCATTTGCCGCTCTGTTGGCGCTTTCCTCCCCCGTACTTGCTGGCAAACTTGCCATCGTTATTGATGATTTTGGCTATCGCCCGCACAACGAAAACCAGGTGCTGGCGATGCCATCCGCTATCTCCGTCGCCGTGCTACCCGACTCGCCGCACGCCAGAGAGATGGCGACCAAAGCGCATAACAGCGGTCACGAAGTGTTGATTCATCTGCCGATGGCACCATTGAGTAAACAGCCGCTGGAAAAAAATACGTTGCGCCCGGAAATGAGTAGCGACGAAATTGAGCGCATCATTCGCAGTGCAGTCAATAACGTGCCCTATGCTGTGGGGATCAACAACCACATGGGCAGCAAGATGACCTCGAACCTGTTTGGTATGCAGAAAGTGATGCAGGCGCTGGCACGTTACAATCTTTACTTCCTCGACAGCGTAACCATCGGCAATACCCAGGCGATGCGCGCTGCGCAAGGTACTGGCGTGAAAGTTATTAAACGGAAGGTATTCCTCGACGATTCGCAAAACGAAGCGGATATTCGTGTGCAGTTTAATCGCGCAATTGAACTGGCGCGTCGCAACGGTTCGACGATCGCCATTGGTCATCCTCACCCTTCAACGGTACGTGTGCTGCAGCAGATGGTTTATAACCTGCCGCCAGACATTACGCTGGTGAAAGCCAGCAGCTTGCTGAATGAACCGCAGGTCGATACATCGACTCCGCCGAAAAACACCGTGCCCAACGCGCCGCGTAATCCGTTCCGTGGTGTGAAGCTGTGTAAACCGAAGAAACCGCTGGAACCGGTTTATGCTAATCGCTTCTTTGAAGTATTAAGCGAAAGCATCAGCCAGAGCACACTGATCGTTTACTTCCAGCATCAGTGGCAAGGCTGGGGCAAACAGCCCGAAGCGGCAAAACTTAACGCTAGCGCAAATTAAAGGCGCTACGCGTAATGCGATGGTGCGACCGTGTTTTGTCGCGCCATTGCCATAAGCGGAAAGACCACAGCAACGCCTGATAACCCACCTTCACGCTGCGCACATTAGTAATCAGGCGCTTATACATGCCGGAAGTAAATATCTCGGCAATCATCTGCTGGCGGGTAATAATATCCGGCTCTTTACGTACCGCATGGCAAACGCGCAATGCTTCATACGTTATTTGCTGATGAAATTCCGGATAAATCATAATTTTGTCGGCGTACTGGCGATTTAATTTTTCCAGCAGACGCGTGATTTTAATATAGTGGCGTTGATAATTAAGGTTTTTATTCCCTTGTCTATTCAGACGACTCACTGACGAATTATGCAGATAATATTTATATAATGGTTGCTCGGTATATCGCGCGCGCAGCGCGTTAAACATAAATTCTGTTGTCCAGACAATATCCTGATGATGCAATCCGGCAATAAATTTAATGTTATTTTTTACAATAACATCGCGGCGATAAACGCCCATCCAGACAACGTGAGTCCAGCGGCGGGAAGAAAGCCCCATCCGCAGCCAGTCCGGGCCAGTTAACACGCCGGTTGAGCGAAGGCGATCGGTGGGAATAGATTGCCAGGTTTCCCCGGTATCACGAAAACACCAGTCAGCATTGCACTGCGCCACGTCGAGATCGTCCTCTAGCGCCATTGTCATCAGCGTTTCGTACATAGAGGGATAGACTTCATCATCTGCATCGACAAAAGCGACATATTTGCCCGTCGCCGCCTCAATCCCACGATTACGCGCTACCGATGCGCCAGCATTCGCCTGATGCAACAAGCGAACGTGCGGATAGTTTTCCGCGTAATGCTTTGCTATTTCAACAGAATTATCCGTTGAACCATCGTTAATAATAATAATTTCCAGAGCAGTCCAGGTTTGCGCAATTAAAGATTCCATACACGTGCGAAAATCATCGCCCGCATTATATAACGGGATAATAACACTAAGTTTATTGGTGCTGTTCATCATAAGTTACCGACGACCTCTGAAATTACCGTTCCTTTGTACAGGCTTTGCATTAAGAAACTATTAAGCCGGTGAGATATTATTTTTACGGGTGAGAGAGTAACTTCAGGTTAGAGAGATAATGAGAACAGCTATATAAGAGAACAGCGCAATTACTTATTCTTTATTGTACTGACAAGATTTTACATATTTAACGGATTATCCTCAGGAAAAAGGGCTGGAATGCCAGCCCTTTTTTGTGTTAATCCCAGCTCAGGATAACTTTCCCGGACTGGCCAGAACGCATGGCGTCAAAGCCTTTCTGGAAATCATCGATGGAGAAACGATGGGTAATGATTGGCGAGAGATCCAGACCAGACTGAATCAGCGCCGCCATTTTATACCAGGTTTCGAACATCTCACGGCCGTAAATGCCTTTAATGAACAAGCCCTTAAAGATCACTTTTGTCCAGTCGATAGACATGTCAGACGGCGGGATACCCAGCATCGCAATACGACCGCCGTGATTCATGGTGTCCAGCATGGTGCGGAACGCCGCTGGCGCACCGGACATCTCCAGACCAACATCAAACCCTTCGGTCATGCCGAGTTCTGCCATTACATCATTGAGGTTTTCTTTGGCAACGTTAACCGCGCGAGTGATGCCCATTTTGCGCGCCAACTCCAGACGGTATTCGTTAACGTCGGTGATCACCACGTTGCGTGCGCCGACGTGTTTTGCTACCGCCGCCGCCATAATACCAATTGGCCCCGCACCAGAAACCAGCACATCCTCGCCAACCAGATCGAACGACAGCGCCGTGTGTACCGCATTACCGAACGGATCGAAAATCGCAGCTAAGTCGTCGGAGATATTGTCGGGAATTTTGAAGGCGTTGAATGCCGGGATCACCAGATATTCAGCGAAGCAACCCGGACGATTAACGCCGACGCCGATCGTGTTGCGGCACAGATGAGTACGACCACCACGGCAATTACGGCAATGACCGCAAGTAATATGGCCTTCACCGGAAACGCGATCGCCAATTTTGAAGCCTTTCACTTCCTGGCCAATACCAACCACTTCACCAACATATTCATGGCCTACGACCATTGGCACCGGAATGGTTTTTTGCGACCACTCATCCCAGTTGTAGATGTGAACGTCAGTCCCGCAGATGGCTGTTTTACGGATTTTAATCAGCAGGTCGTTATGTCCGAGTTCCGGTTCAGGAACGTCGGTCATCCAGATGCCCTCTTCCGCTTTCAGTTTGGATAACGCTTTCATCTCACATCCTCAGGCGATAACGCCCAGTTGTTTACCAATACGCGTGAACGCTTCGACCGCACGCGTAATTTGCTCAGGAGTATGCGCCGCAGACATCTGGGTACGAATACGTGCCTGACCTTTCGGTACGACCGGATAGAAGAAACCGGTAACGTAAATGCCCTCTTTTTGCAGCTCACGAGCAAATTTCTGTGCCACTACAGCATCACCAAGCATGACCGGAATAATGGCGTGATCGGCACCCGCCAGGGTAAAGCCAGCGGCTGACATCTGCTCACGGAACTGACGCGCGTTCGCCCACAGGCGGTCACGCAGTTCACTGCCCGCTTCGACCATCTCCAGCACTTTAATGGAAGCGGCGACAATGGCCGGTGCCAGCGAGTTGGAAAATAAGTACGGACGAGAACGCTGGCGCAGCCACTCAACCACTTCTTTGCGCGCCGCGGTGTAACCGCCGGAAGCACCGCCCAGCGCTTTACCCAGCGTGCCGGTGATGATATCGACACGGCCCATCACGTCGCAGTATTCATGAGAACCGCGGCCGTTTTCACCGACAAAACCGACAGCATGAGAGTCATCGACCATCACCAAAGCGTCGTATTTATCCGCGAGATCGCAAACTCCTTTCAGGTTGGCAATTACGCCATCCATAGAGAACACACCATCGGTGGCGATTAACACATGGCGCGCCCCGGATTCACGCGCTTCTTTCAGCCGCGCTTCCAGCTCCTGCATATCGTTATTGGCGTAGCGATAGCGTTTGGCTTTGCACAGACGCACACCGTCAATGATCGAAGCGTGATTCAGCGCGTCAGAGATAATGGCGTCTTCTGCGCCCAGCAGCGTTTCAAACAGGCCACCGTTGGCGTCAAAACAGGATGAGTAGAGAATCGCATCTTCCATACCCAGGAATGCTGCCAGTTTCTGCTCAAGCTCTTTATGGCTATCCTGAGTACCGCAAATAAAACGTACTGAAGCCATCCCGAAACCGTGAGAATCCATTCCCGCCTTTGCCGCCGCAATCAGCTCAGGATGGTTCGCCAACCCGAGATAGTTATTGGCACAAAAGTTAATGACGTGGCTTCCATCAGCCACAGTGATGTCCGCTTGTTGCGCAGACGTGATAATGCGCTCTTCTTTAAACAACCCTTCCGCCCTTGCGGTTTCCAGGTCGTTAGTTAACTGCTGATAAAATTCTCCACGCATTGCGACTCTCCAGACAGGACAAATTCCCGCACATATTACCCAAACTTACAGGTCGCGACGAGATGACGCGTTAACACTTCTGTAAAATTTAGAATAAATAACGCCCATCATTCTCACTTTCGGTGAATGGCTGAAGCCAACGCCGTGTAGTGATATGATAGAAGTATTCGTGTCTGAGATTGTCTCTGACTCCATAATTCGAAGGTTACAGTTATGATCATCGTTACCGGCGGCGCGGGCTTTATCGGCAGCAACATCGTTAAGGCCCTGAATGATAAAGGCATCACCGATATTCTGGTGGTGGACAACCTGAAAGACGGCACCAAGTTTGTGAACCTGGTGGATCTGAATATCGCAGACTATATGGATAAGGAAGACTTCCTGATCCAGATTATGGCTGGCGAAGAGTTCGGTGATGTCGAAGCGATTTTCCATGAAGGCGCGTGCTCTTCCACCACCGAGTGGGATGGCAAGTATATGATGGATAACAACTATCAATACTCCAAAGAGCTGCTGCACTACTGTCTGGAACGCGAAATCCCATTCCTGTATGCATCTTCCGCAGCCACCTATGGCGGACGCACCTCCGACTTTATCGAATCCCGCGAATACGAAAAACCACTGAACGTCTACGGTTACTCAAAATTCCTGTTTGATGAATATGTTCGTCAAATCCTGCCAGAAGCGAACTCGCAGATTGTCGGTTTCCGTTACTTCAACGTTTATGGGCCGCGTGAAGGCCATAAAGGCAGCATGGCGAGCGTCGCTTTCCATCTCAACACTCAGCTTAACAACGGTGAATCACCGAAACTGTTCGAAGGTAGCGAAAACTTTAAACGCGACTTCGTCTACGTGGGCGACGTGGCTGATGTGAACCTGTGGTTCCTGGAAAATGGCGTTTCCGGCATCTTTAACCTCGGCACCGGTCGTGCAGAATCTTTCCAGGCCGTGGCGGATGCGACGCTGGCTTATCACAAGAAAGGCCAGATCGAATACATTCCGTTCCCGGATAAACTGAAAGGCCGTTATCAGGCATTCACCCAGGCAGATCTCACTAACCTGCGTGCTGCGGGTTATGACAAACCATTCAAAACCGTTGCCGAAGGCGTAACGGAATATATGGCCTGGTTGAATCGCGACGCATAAGAGCTTTGAATGAAAATACTGGTGATCGGCCCGTCTTGGGTTGGCGACATGATGATGTCGCAAAGTCTCTATCGTACGCTCCAGGCGCGCTATCCCCAGGCGATAATCGACGTGATGGCACCTGCCTGGTGCCGTCCGTTATTGTCGCGGATGCCGGAAGTCAACGAAGCCATTCCCATGCCCCTCGGTCATGGGGCGCTGGAGATTAGCGAACGCCGCAAGCTGGGGCATAGCCTGCGCGAAAAACGTTACGACCGCGCCTACGTCTTACCCAACTCCTTTAAATCAGCATTAGTGCCTTTCTTCGCAGGTATTCCTCATCGCACCGGCTGGCGTGGTGAAATGCGCTATGGTTTACTCAACGATGTTCGCGTACTTGATAAAGAAGCCTGGCCACTGATGGTGGAACGCTATGTCGCGCTGGCCTACGACAAAGGCATTATGCGCACAGCACAAGATCTGCCGCAGCCACTGCTATGGCCGCAGCTACAGGTGAGCGAAGGTGAAAAATCGTATACCTGTAATCAATTTTCCCTCTCATCAGAACGCCCGATGATTGGCTTTTGCCCTGGTGCAGAGTTTGGTCCGGCAAAACGCTGGCCGCACTACCACTACGCGGAACTGGCGAAACAGCTCATTGATGAAGGTTATCAGGTGGTTCTGTTTGGCTCGGCTAAAGATCATGAAGCGGGTAATGAGATCCTTGCGGCATTGAATACCGAGCAGCAGTCGTGGTGTCGTAATCTGGCAGGGGAAACGCAGCTTGATCAAGCGGTTATCCTGATTGCGGCTTGTAAAGCCATTGTCACTAATGATTCAGGGCTGATGCACGTTGCAGCAGCGCTTAATCGCCCACTGGTTGCACTGTATGGCCCGAGCAGCCCGGACTTCACACCGCCGCTTTCCCATAAAGCGCGGGTGATCCGCCTGATTACGGGTTATCACAAAGTGCGTAAAGGTGACGCCGCAGAGGGTTATCACCAGAGCCTGGTCGACATTACGCCACAACTCGTGCTGGAAGAACTCAACACGCTGTTGTTACAAGAGGAAGCCTGACGGATGCGGGTACTGATCGTCAAAACATCGTCGATGGGCGATGTTCTCCACACGCTGCCCGCGCTCACCGATGCACAGCAGGCAATCCCAGGGATTACGTTTGACTGGGTGGTGGAAGAAGGTTTTGCACAAATTCCTTCCTGGCACGCCGCCGTTGAGCGGGTTATTCCGGTAGCGATACGTCGCTGGCGTAAAGCGTGGTTTTCAGCGCCTGTTAAAGCAGAGCGGAAAGCGTTTCGTGAAGCGCTACGGGCGGAAAACTATGACGCGATTATTGATGCGCAAGGACTGGTAAAAAGTGCCGCGCTGGTGACACGTCTGGCGCATGGCGTTAAGCATGGAATGGACTGGCAAACTGCTCGCGAACCACTGGCAAGCCTGTTTTATAATCGCAAGCACCATATTGCGAAACAGCAGCACGCCGTAGAACGAACCCGTGAGTTGTTCGCTAAAAGCCTGGGGTATAGCAAACCACAAACCCAGGGCGATTATGCTATTGCGCAGCATTTCCTGACAAATCCACTACCGGATGCTGGTGAATATGCTGTATTTCTGCATGCCACGACCCGTGATGATAAGCACTGGCCGGAAGAGCACTGGCGAGAATTAATCGGCTTGCTGGCAGATTCGGGGATCCGCATTAAACTCCCTTGGGGCGCACCGCATGAAGAAGCTCGGGCGAAAAGGCTGGCGGAGGGATTTGATTATGTCGACGTATTGCCGAAGATGAGTCTGGAAGGAGTTGCCCGAGTGCTGGCCGGGGCGAAATTCGTGGTTTCGGTAGATACGGGGTTAAGCCATTTAACTGCGGCTCTGGATAAACCCAATATCACTGTTTATGGACCGACCGATCCGGGATTAATTGGCGGGTATGGGAAGAATCAGGTGGTTTGTAGGGCCCCGGGGAAAAGCTTAATTAATCTCAACGGTCACGCAGTTTTGGAAAAATTATCATCATTATAAAGGTAAAACATGCCAACCTTCATTAAACTCCAATCATGGAAACCTTATGCTCTAAAATCATCTACGATTTTAGAGATAATGACTTATATATTAAGTTTTTTTTCGTTGATAATTGCATTCGTCGATAACACTTTCAGCATAAAGATATATAATATCACTGCTGTAGTTTGCTTATTATCACTAATTTTACGTGGTAGACAAGGAAATTATAATATAAAAAAACTTATTCTTCCCCTTTCTATATTTTTTATAGGATTGCTTGATTTAATTTGGTATTCTTTATTTAAAGTAGATAACTCACCATTTCGTGCTACTTACCATAATTACTTAAATACTGCCAAAATATTTTTATTTGGTTCTTTTATTGTTTTTTTAGCCCTTACCAGCAAACTAAAACAAAAAAAAGAAATTGCATTATATGTTATGTATTCTCTGTCATTTATAATTGCCACATATGCATTTTATATTAATAGCATTTATGAACATGATCGCATTTCTTTTGGTATAGGAACGGCAACAGGAGCGGCATATTCAACTATGTTAATAGGCATAGTTAGTGGTGTTGCAATTCTTTATACTAAAAAAAATCATCCTTTTTTATTTTTATTAAATAGTTGCGCGGTGCTTTATGTTCTGGCACTAACACAAACCAGAGCAACCCTACTGCTCTTCCCTGTGATTTGTACTGTTGCATTAATAGCTTATTATAACAAATCACCAAAAAAATTCAGCACCGCTATCATTCTACTAATTACCATATTGGCTAGTGTTGTAATTATATTTAATAAACCAATTCAATATCGTTATAATGAAGCGTTAAATGATTTAAACAGTTACACCAATGCTAATAGCGTGACTTCCTTAGGTGCAAGACTAGCAATGTATGAAATTGGTTTAGATATATTCAAAGAATCACCTTTTTCATTTAGATCTGCAGAGTCGCGCGCTGAAAGTATGAATTTGTTAGTCGCAGAACACAGCAGACTGAGAGGGGCATTAGATTTTTCTAACGTACATCTGCATAATGAGATAATTGAAGCTGCTTCACTGAAAGGTATGATGGGAATTTTTTCCACTATATTCTTCTATTTCTCACTATTTTATACAGCATATAAAAAACGCGCATTGGGTTTGTTGATATTAACGCTTGGTATTATGGGGGTTGGACTCAGTGATGTGATCATATGGGCACGCAGCATTCCAATTATCGTTATATCCGCCATAGTTCTCTTACTCGTTATTAATAATCGCAACAATACTATTAATCAAGAATAGACAAGTTTAAGAAGTGAGTTAAAACTCACTTCTTATCTATACAACTTAATCTCTTTACTGAATCAGTTAAAGTTTCAGTATCGATATCTTTTACCGTAAATGTTGGGGATACTATTTGTATAGATTGATGATTATTCGGAGCCCAAATTAAATGTGAGGGATATTCCGGAGCACGTGAATTAGGATAAAATGCAAGCGTTGGTTTATGATAAGCCGCAGCGATATGAACAAGAGCTGTATCAACAGAAATGACAAAATCACTATACCTGGTCAACGCAACAGTATAAATAAATTCGTTGAAAGGTAGTGTTTCAATTTCAGATATTGGTATTGTCAATAAATCTTGCGGTAACCCGGTAAATATCACTCGATAATTTTTAAACCATATCTTCACTTCTTGATATATAAATTTTATTTGTTCAGGAGTAAGTCGGCATATTTTTTTTGCACCTAATGGGTTAATGATGACTATTTTTGTATTCCCAATAAAATCTTTTATTTTATTTTCAACATCTACAGGTAAATGCAAGTCGTAGTCGGTGGAAAATTCACCCTCACCATAAATATGCTTCAGTATTTCTGTTGCTCGTGTACTCATGTGTTCTTTTAAATATTCATCGTGGGGATGGTAAAATGAATAGTAACGCTTATACCATTGATCAAAACCCAAAATGTAAGAATCTTTTAAACTTGATAATATTAAACTATGCTTAAATGAAGGCATAGTTTCAAAGGGGTCTAATACAATATCGAACTGTAAATCCCGCAGATGCTTACATAGACTAAGCATTTTAAGGAAGCCAGTTGATTCTTTAATACAGAAATCAAATATATTTTTATTATTAGAGAGAAACTCCCCACCCTTTCTATTTGTGAGAATGGTTATTTTAACCCCTTTACTGTAAAGTTCACGATAAATCGAACTTAATACAATTAGATCACCGAGTTTATTATTATCATGAATTATAAGACATGATTTAACTTGCGCAGGTTCTGTAACTTGATTATTAATTTCCCTACGAAATATAAAAGAAAGGAAATTAATCTTGATTTTGTTTATATAAAATCTTTTCTTTTTATGAAAAGTTCCTAGGCGCATTTTTATACCATATTATTTTAGTTTCATGATGTTTAATTAGCATAAGAATCAGTTGAGACTTCATATTGTATTTTTATTCTTGTCTCATCTTTTGATTCTTCGGTACTGATTTCTTGAAGTTTAATGAATGGAATTACATCGTAAGAAATAGCTGTATCATCAGATAAATTATAAATATTAATATCTTCTACATTATCACGCATAAAGCGGAAAAATGGTAATATTTTGAATAAATCCCTACTCAATTCTGAGGGCATGGGATTATTATTTTCATCATAGAATCGCGAGCAGCTACCAGTTAAATCCAGACCAGAACAAATAATCCGTGCATACTTCAGTGAATATGCTATTTGAATTGCAGCAAAGGCAATAGTGTGACATGAGCAATAACCAAGACTGATGTCCTTGCAAAATCCGACCAGACGACCTCTTTTAGACCAAGGTACAGAGATCAGCAGTTCTTTGTGAATCTGACTCAATATATTAAATTTGATCTTCTTTATAAAACCACCTTTTTCCCGGCGGTAAAAAGACCGTAATACAAGGCAGTTCTGGAGGATATAAAGTTTATCTTCTTCGGAAGCGTGTTCATAAACGTCAATGTTTACTATGGTATAACGACTTCTCTGGCTAAATTTATAAAAATCATCACGACGCTGATGTAAAAAGCGAACATCTGTAAGTACATATATAAAGGGAACAATATTATGACTTAACAGATATTGCGCTGAACCATTGACAGCAATAATATCCTTTGCCCGTAATATCGACAAAGGCGTCTTTTGCGATGTGGGACCAGACAGAAAAATAATAACATCATCAGATGTCTTATTTTCTATCAGGTTTTCAACATCTTTTTTGTCAATGTATCTAATATTCTTCATGATAAACCTGTGAAATAAATAACTCCGCTTAAAACTGTCCTGGTGAAGACACGTAATTGTTGGATATTTCTATTTTAGCGTGCTGGTTTCCCTTTCAAACGCCGCATAAAATTGCGCATTTTTTTACGATATACTAAAAGATAATAACCTAGATCTTTAATCTCATTTTTAATACCGTAATGACGCTCTAAATCAATACGATCTTTCGCTTTACGCTGTGCTGAAGCGCGTTTTCCTGAAAGATCAATAATTCTAACCTCACCATTTTTTATAATGAAGTTACCACGATGAGGATCACCAGAAACCATACCATGTTGATGCAATGAATTAATTGATTGCTGAATTTTATTTTTTAGCACATCATCAATATCGGGTATATCACACAACTCTACACCATCAATGTACTCGATAATCATGATATAAGTATGGACGAATCGTAAGGTTTTTCGCTCAGCCAACAAATAAAAATCATTGAGGGTATTTAACCCTTCATTTCGTACTTTTTGAGTTTGCTCAAAAAGACGTTCGTAATAATCACCTTTTAACAGCGACTTAAAGAAACGTTCGTTACGCTTAACTTTCGGAGAAAAGACCTTAAGTATTAATTTACCGTAATCGGTATCAATAAGCATGACTTTCGTATCATCAATAGAACGAAAAACTTTGATGATATTTATATTATAAGACAAGAAGTCATTTAATACATTGAGATACTTTGAATTGTTTTCATCGGTAAAAACAACTAAGTCTTTGATCTTGCTCTTCTGAATCATGATAAACCAGTTAAATGTTATTTACGGTAATATTTTCGGCAAAGATAACAGACTCCTGCTATGATTCCTGAGATATAATGATGTTGCACTAACAGATGTTTATATCTTTTTTTAAATTCAATAATTGATTTTGCATCTCGCGGAGAGTCATCTTTCCAGGGGGAATTTTCTAACGCTATTTTATAGTATTTCACCGATGGATATATTGCCCATTTGTGCCACGGTTTAGTAGCACCTGTATAATGAATAAGAAGAGTACTTTCTGTAATCAACTTTTTATAGTTTTGATGTGTTTTATCTTTTAATTCACTTTTAATTGTATAAATTGTATTGTACTCACGAGGTAAAAATATTGTCATTCCCTTCAGTAAGACATTCATAACATCCTGGTCAGGATATTTATAAATATTATCTTTGCTCATAAGAATAGACAACGCTTTTTCTGTTAGTTTTGCGTCAACCCATTTTTTTAAGTCTAAATAAACGACACCAGAATTAAAGTACTGCCCCAGTAGTTCAGGATCAGACAACCTTGACACTGCCTTTTCCTGCATTGGCTCAACATCTTTAACAACAGCAGCCACCGCTCCGTTTAAATCCAGATGCAATAGCGGGCTAATATCACCTTTACAAACAACATCCGCATCAAGATAAAGCAAACGATCAAGCGTTAAACCCAATAATTGAAATGCAAATAAGCGAAAGTACATTGCTCTTGACCAGACCTGTGTACAAGGCAAGCACTGAAGCTTATCAGTATTAATTCTATATAACGTGATTCTTAATTGGTATTGTTCTGCAAGTTTTGCGACTTTTTGAAAAAAATCATCATTGTAGATATCAGCAATAATATAAAAATCAAGATTAATATGTCGATTATTTAGAACAATTGATGTGATAGAAACACCTACACCATCAAGATAATTAGCATCGACACCATAGGCAACATTTAAACATTCAGAAGTATTTATATCAGCTAGCCGAAAATCCCAGGCTTTAACTTTATCTATCTCTATGGCAGGAAATGAGTCCACAATGCTACCCTTATATCATTATTTTATAGTTTCCCAGCTTTAATGCATTATCTTTTTAATAAAATACAAAAGATAATTGCTAAATCCTTTTAGATATCTATGCTTTTTAAGCATATGTTTTGCGCTATACCTTAATTGATTGCTATTGTTAGGTTTCAGCAACGCCGTATTCTTCCATGGCGAAGCATTTTTTGCCTCCATAAAGGCTTGTGATACAGGATAATCCCAGGCCCAGTCATGCCAGGGCTTGGTTGGACCGATATAATGGATAAAAATAGTATTTTCGTTTACTGGGTTTTTAAAACTTTCTTTGAGTTGATAATTTAAGCTAAACTGGGTGTTATATTTAATATCAGCAAAAATAAGTTTGTCTGCCAGCAGCATATTTAATACATCCTGATCAGGATGTGTTATTTTTTTGATTATTTCTGGTTCATTTAACATTGCAATGGCTCGCGCAGAAACCTGCTCGACTGCCCATTGTTCTGTATTGATAAATAAAAAACCGGAGTTAAAGTAACCTTTAGCAATCCCCGCAACACCTAACGAATGTGCGCGTTTTTCCCACCAGTCAGCCTGGCCTTCCGTAACAACCATTGCGACTTTATAGTCTGGAAACGAGAATTTGATTAGTGGCTCAATAGCCCCCTGGCAAATGATATCTGCATCCAGATAAAGGACTTTAGGCACCTTATTAATAAAGTAATCCGCAATAATAAATCGAAAATATATTGCATAAGTCCAGTTCTTGGTACTTGGCAATGATCGAAGTCGATCACCATTAATCAGATATATTTTAATTCTGGTTTTATACTGTAACGCCAGGGCATCAAAATACTTACGATCATCATCACCAAAATAATCAGTAAAAATATGGAAACACAATCGACTTCCTTCATTATATTTTAATATAGAAGCAATCGATATTCCGCAACCAAAAAGAAAATTTTTGTCAGTTCCATAAGCGATGTCCAGACAAAGATTTTCTGTTTCTACTTTATGATTATAATCAATAACTGAATTAAGAAACTCAGTTTCCTGGAAAAACACCTGCTGCATTATTTCCTCCGGGAAATAGCAGAAATAATTATCTTATGTAATCTGTCGTAATACTTCGGTTTATAAAACTTATCTATCGATGAAGGAATTTTTCCATGTTCGATATGAATTTCACCTGCTATATATTTATTCAGAAGAGTTACAAAACTAGTAATATCTCCCGGTTGATACAGATGACCATTAACATCAGATTGAATAATGTCAGCAGGTCCGGAGACACAATCGGCACTGATACAAGGAATTCCCCATGATAAAGCTTCAAGTAAAGTCATTGGGAAACCTTCAAAAGATGACGTGAGTAATAACGCACTCACTTTTTTAATATCTTGCTGGACTAATTCCCAAGGATGTTGTTGCCAACCATACCAGACAATTCGATCATCAATATTTAATTCTCTACTATAAGCCTGGCATTTTTCAAAATCGGAGCCATCACCCAATACATGGAGTTTCCAGTTACCTTGAGCTTGTGATAAGCCATCAAGGAGGTCTTTAACCCGCTTCTGTCCCTCGAATTTCATACGCCCAACATAAATGAACGTTGCCGTTTCGCCTTCCTCAGGCGCAGGAATGACTGTGTCTTTAGCTTCGACTGGATTAAAAATAACATTTATCGTCGATTCTGGTACACCCCGATTAATCATTTGCTGTTTAATGCCAGAGCTGATTGCTAAATGATAGTCGGCACAGGTGACATATTCAGCATGTTTTTTGTGATCTAAAGAAAAATGTGGCCATGAAAATACTGGCACATCAATTCCTGATTTTTTACGTGCTTTGGCCGCATACAAACACGAGATAACGTCAATACAAATAACAACATCTGGCTGATAATCCTGAAGCCATTTGCTTAAAGCATGAATATGTTTCGTTCGACGCAAAAAACCTAACCGAATATTGGAAAATGAACACGAGTATTCAATACCTTCCAACCATCCCTTATCCATTTTGTCATTGCGACAAAAGAAAAACATTTCACTTTGGATGTGTTGTTGCCTGAAGGTATTAATGACATCGCGGATAACCGTTTCCATGCCACCAAATCCAGAAACCGCTTCTCCGATAAATGCTATTTTCATAGAAACTCTCATTAATTGAGTAAAACTCACTGTTTTAATAGTTTTATTTGCCTATAAAATCAGCAACAATTGTTGACATCATTTTATCAGGACTGAATTTATATAAATTATCATAATCCATTGGTTTAACAGATGAGTTAATAAAATACTCTAATTTATCCCAATCATCATGACCTATTATAAAAAAACGAGACTCACTATAAATTTCTGAACCCAGTATATTTGTATTATTAGTAATTAATTTTTTATTAAAAAATAGTGCTTCAAGTATACGAAGTGTCCAACCAGATTGGTTTTCTTTAGTTATATCAACAATTATATTAGCGTTTAATGTTTTTCTAATATTCTCTTCATACGGTATTTGCTTTTCAAGCAAATACTTTGAATTCAGAGACGATGTTTTATCTTTAACAACATTAAAATCCACCTTACATCCTAATGTTGTTAGTCTGTCGGCTAATTCATTAATTATTTGAAGACGCCCTTTATCACGACCAAGAAAAAAACATATAGGCTGGCTGTTATTATTTTCAGATAAACTATATTTTGAAATATCTTCCATCCCTACAGGAAAAAACTGATCTATTGCTTTGATCTTTTTATTCCCTATAAATCTATGCTCAAAATCATATATAACATCGAAATAATTAGTATTATCAGAAATAAAATCGTCACTAACAGTATTTCTTAGAAGTAGAACTTTATGACAGTTGATATTTTTTAAGATTTGTTTGTTGATACCTTTATTAATCACACTGTCATTAAAGATAATGATATCATCTTTTTTAACATCACTGAGGTAATGTTTTATGAATAATCGTCCCAGCCATGCATTATCCATCCCTATTTTCAAGATCTTCTTGTTAATCCAGTTATATTTCTTTGGTGTTGTTATATTTTTTATCTTGTGCTTTCTTTTCAGGTACTGGATCATTTTTAATTCATAATCTGCAACCCAGTTTATAAAATAAATAGTCATAATAAAGTTAGTTCCAGTACATACTGATAAATATTTTATAAACCTTTTCGTTGTGTTCGCTCTTTAATACGTTCGGCCTTAATGCTTGCCATGTTTAATAAATTTCGTTCAAGAGAGAATATTGTACGTAAAGGCATTCCAAAATAAACCTTCATAAATCGCCATATATCTCTCTGCGTCAGACCAATATTCATTGATGAGAAATATAAGCCAATCAAGTCTTTATCGCGCCAACGGCGCGGTACTTTTGAGCGTATCTGCGCCCGATGTAGATCGATAACCGAAATTTTTAATTCATCTTCCCGGCCAGTAAATGGCAAATGAAGCAAAAAGTGGCAAATGTAACAGTCACGGTGATTTATCCCTGCTGCGTGCATTTTACGCACCATGGTTGCCACTCGCGTGATCAACATACGTTTAATACGCACATCAGGTGGGTTGACTGCCCAATCTGCACAATAATCTTCAAGGCTAATCGTGGGAGTGAGATCTTCGGTAATAATAAATGATGTACGGGTTAATGGATTTAAACCTTTTTCACCAAACCCAATGCCATTCATCGTATCAACACCGACATCACTCAGGCGATGAATAGCATGCCACTCTCTGTCTGCACCCAAAACGGGCATCCGCAATGAGAGCAGATTTTTTATAATCTCTTTTAATGTTGTCCCCTTGTGCCATTTAAGAAAATAGCTTTTCCCGGACAGTTCAAAGCGTAATGTGCGACGTGTCTCCAGTTCGCGGAAGACCTCGCCATTCAGTTCCTTAACTTCGGCAAAAGCATCTTTACCACGCCAAAGTGTGGCAAGCGGCTCTTTTAATTCAACCATCTAAACCACCTGTAATGATATCCGCGGCTTTCTCTGGCAAGCTATACAAATCCTGAGTATCGGCATAATGGCGAGCATTCTCCGCCCAGGCCATTCGCAATGAAGATTGTGTTAATGATTTACGTAAAACTTCATTTAATTGTTCCTGGGAGAAAGGTTCAGCGATAACCGTTCCACAATTGGCATCGGCAATATAATGCGCGTAGCCGCATACCGCTGTTGTCAAAACAGGTAATCCAGCAGTGATCGCTTCAAGGAGAACGATACCAGCAGCTTCCTGATAAGCGGGATGCAATAATAAATCGGCTGCAGCCATTAATTCTGACACATCATTGCGACCGGAAAAGAAATGCACG
This sequence comes from Escherichia sp. 20412-1, assembly GCF_003027595.1. Lineage (NCBI taxonomy): Bacteria > Pseudomonadati > Pseudomonadota > Gammaproteobacteria > Enterobacterales > Enterobacteriaceae > Escherichia > Escherichia sp. 20412-1. The sequence goes on from NZ_PYQM01000027.1 coordinate 30,528, forward strand.
TTGCTCCGCACGCCGAGTTTTTCTGCCAGCACTTCGAATTTTCGCGGTTTATCCTGGCCAACAACAAACAAAAGCGTATTGTGGCGTAATGATTCCGGTAACGCTGCCAAAGCTTCAATTGAGCGATCCACACCTTTACGAACAAAATCTGATCCAACTTGTAGCAATAAGTTTTGTTGCTCTTTTATGCCATTTTTCTGGCGATAAATTTCACGGCTATTTGGGATTTGCTCGCTGTATTTTCTGTCCGGATAGATGCCGGGGGGAAGAATTTTAAAACGTTCAGGTTCAGTTTGATAATGCTTCTGGAAATCGGTGATTTGCTTATCAGTCAGCATCATGAGTTTCGTCGATTTACCATGCTCGAAAGTCGCTCGCTCAAATGCGGCATAATGACGATAACGTGATGTTAGACGATATAAAAAACCTTTTTCTTGCGCAACTTTCTCGGCGTAACAAACATCAGCGGCAAAATAAACATCCAACCCAGGCATCTTATTAAACCCAACAACGCGATCAGCGGGATGCGCTTTGAGATGATTTTGTACCCAGGCATAATATTCTGCATTGCGTCCATGGTTGGTATGGGACTTAACTGGCACATGAATAAGCTCAAATGTTTTTGGGCACTCACCTTCCCACGACTGCGTATAGACCCGAACATGGTGGCCTCGTGCGGCAACGGTTGATGCAATACGCATAAAATCACGTTGAAGCCCACCAAAAGGAAAATATTTATATAAACAAAACGCCACGATCATTATTGTGCATTCCTGTCAACTGAAGGGACATCTTCTGGCAGCAGCTTTTCCGTAGCGGCGATAACATCTTCCGCGGGGATAACAGAAAGATATTTTTTATTGCGGTCAAGTTCATGTCGGCTCGGCATTTGCTGATAATTCCCCGCCCAGAATTGAATAATATTCTCAGTCCAGGGACGCCAGAATATGTGATCAGTTGCACCAAATAAACTAATTATTGGCGTTTTCACTGCCGCTGCAATATGTCCTGGTGCAGAATCCACACCAATAAAGAGTACGGCATGATCAATTAAAGCACCCAGTTCAGTAAACCGTGTTTTACCCGCAAGGCCAGCGACTGGTTTTGTTTGGCAGCCTTGCACTATTTCATCGATACAGGCGAGATCATCTGCCGAAGGCCCGCAGGTCAGCACAACCTGATACCCTCGCTGTTGCAACGCATCGATAACCTTAGAAAATTTATCGTTATCCCAGCACTTAAATATCTGACGAGCAGTCGGCTGGATAACAACATAATGCTCTTTCACGCCCAGAGCATCTAATTCCTGGCGCATCTTCTTCCAGCAATCTTCGGCGTAACTCATTGTTGTATCAGTGTAGAAATCGGTAATACCTAATGGCTCAAGGACCGATAAATTACGCTCAACAATATGTGTGCCGTGTATTGGCGCTAAGTGTGTAAAGCTTTTTTTCCAGATGCTATGCTGCCGATGACCATAAAGTTGCGATATTTTCACCTGTGCGGGTAAACAACGTACCAACAGTGCCACCATCCACTGATCCGTAAGATTAATGACCAGGTCGTAATTATTCGCACGCAGAGTTTTTATCAATGAAAGCACATTTTTAATTTTATCGAATGTTCCTGCACTTTTATTGCTTATACCGTAGAGCGCATTAATTTCCGGGTTTTCAGACAAAATAGGGATGGTGTCCTGATAAAGCAGCATATCGATTTTTGCATCAGGATAATTCTGCTTGAGCGTACTGATGACAGGAGTGGTTAATAACATATCTCCATGATATCGCATCTTTATGACCAGGATTTTTCGAAATGGCTTTTCCACTAGCGACTCTTTTGTATGATTGTCTGGTTAAGTTAAGCAGAAAAAAAGCACGCTACCGCCCCAGGCTCAACAGCTACCTGAATACTGATAACGTACTTACTTTGACGTGCTAGTGTAGCATTTCTTTCGCAGCAATCCGACCCGAATGATTTTTATACACAAAATATGTTTTAATCATAAAAATCATATAGATAAGAAAAAGCGCGCAGATAATACCGGTATAGCCGATGTAGAGTTGAAAATAGGGTCGAGTTTCAATAAATCGCATAAAAATACAAAAAAACTGGAGATGTAGCGGCAGTTCAGGCCAAACAGAAGCTATTTAAGTCAAAAACGGGAAAAGTAATGGTAAAGCCCCAGCTAAATACATAGAATCCCCAGCACATCCATAAGTCAGCTATTTATTATGCTTGAATTGCTTTACACCGCCCTTCTCTACCTTATTCAGCCGTTGATCTGGATACGGCTTTGGGTGCGCGGACGTAAGGCTCCGGCCTATCGAAAACGCTGGGGTGAACGTTACGGTTTTTACCGCCATCCGCTGAAACAAGGCGGCATCATGCTGCACTCCGTCTCCGTCGGTGAAACCCTGGCGGCGATCCCGTTGGTGCGCGCGCTGCGTCATCGCTATCCTGATTTGCCAATTACCGTCACGACTATGACGCCGACCGGCTCGGAACGCGTGCAATCTGCTTTCGGTAAAGATGTTCAGCACGTCTATCTGCCTTACGATCTACCCGATGCGCTCAACCGTTTTCTTAATAAAGTCGATCCTAAACTGGTGTTGATTATGGAAACGGAGCTGTGGCCTAACCTGATTGCGGCACTACATAAGCGCAAGATCCCGCTGGTTATCGCCAACGCGCGACTTTCTGCACGCTCTGCGGCGGGTTACGCCAAACTGGGCAAATTTGTTCGTCGCTTGTTGCGTCGTATTACACTAATCGCCGCGCAAAACGAAGAAGATGGCGCGCGTTTTGTAGCGCTGGGCGCAAAAAATAATCAGGTGACTGTGACTGGTAGCCTGAAATTCGATATCTCAGTAACTCCGCAGCTAGCCGCTAAAGCAGTAACGCTGCGCCGCCAGTGGGCTCCTCATCGTCCGGTATGGATTGCCACCAGCACTCACGATGGCGAAGAGAGTGTGGTGATTGCCGCACATCAGGCGCTGTTGCAGCAGTTCCCTAATTTATTGCTCATTCTTGTTCCACGTCATCCGGAACGCTTCCCGGATGCGATTAACCTTGTCCGCCAGGCTGGGCTAAGCTATATCACACGCTCTTCCGGAGAAATCCCTTCCGCCAGTACACAAGTGGTAATTGGCGATACGATGGGCGAGCTGATGCTGCTGTATGGCATTGCCGATCTCGCTTTTGTTGGCGGTTCATTGGTCGAACGCGGTGGGCATAATCCGCTGGAAGCCGCCGCACACGCTATTCCGGTACTGATGGGGCCGCATACTTTTAACTTTAAAGACATTTGCGCACGGCTGGAGCAGGCAAGCGGGCTGATTACCGTCACCGATGCCGCGTCACTGGCAAAAGAGGTTTCCTCTTTGCTCACTGACGCCGATTACCGTAGTTTCTATGGCCGTCATGCCGTTGAAGTGCTGTATCAAAACCAGGGCGCGCTGCAGCGTCTGCTTCAACTGCTGGAACCTTACCTGCCACCGAAAACGCATTGAGGTTGTTATGCAAAAACGGGCGATTTATCCGGGGACTTTCGATCCCATTACCAATGGTCATATCGATATCGTGACGCGCGCTACGCAGATGTTCGATCACGTTATTCTGGCGATTGCCGCCAGCCCCAGTAAAAAACCAATGTTTACCCTGGGAGAGCGTGTGGCGCTGGCTCAGCAGGCAACCGCACATCTGGATAACGTTGAAGTGGTCGGTTTTAGTGATTTGATGGCGAACTTCGCCCGTAATCAACAAGCCACGGTACTGATTCGTGGCCTGCGTGCGGTAGCAGATTTTGAATATGAAATGCAACTGGCGCATATGAATCGCCACTTAATGCCGGAACTGGAAAGCGTCTTCTTGATGCCTTCGAAAGAGTGGTCGTTTATTTCTTCATCGTTGGTGAAAGAAGTTGCGCGCCATCAGGGTGATGTCACCCATTTCCTGCCGAAGAATGTCCATCAGGCGCTGATGGCGAAGTTAGCGTAGCTTTTATGCCGGATGGAATGCCATCCGGCTCGCATGAATTACTTCTGGCACTGTCGGCAATAAAATGTCGCCCGCTGCGCATGTTTAGTCGCCACAATCGGCGTACCACAAACCCGACACGGTTCGCCTTTACGCCCGTAAACCTGTAATTCCTGCGCGAAATAACCTGGTTTTCCGTCGCTTTGCAGAAAATCTTTCAGCGTCGTGCCGCCCTGCTCAATAGAACGCAGTAACACTGCTTTAATCACCCGTGCCAGCAGTTCGCACTCCGCCAGCGACAGCGATGACGCCAGCCGATCCGGATGGATCCCCGCAGCAAACAGTGACTCGCTGGCATAGATATTCCCCACGCCCACCACCAGCTTGTTATCCATCAGCCAGGGTTTAATCGCTGTCTTTTTCTTCGCGCATTTCTGATGCAGGTATTCGCCGTTGAAATCATCGCTAAGCGGCTCCGGTCCAAGATGTGCCAACACATTGTGTCCTTCCAGCTCTTTGGTCCACAACCAGGCACCAAAGCGACGAGGATCGGTATATCGCAGCACTTTGCCGTTGCTCATCACCAAATCAACATGGTCATGCTTTTCAGGAGGACGTTCTTCCGTAAGTATGCGCAGACTGCCAGACATACCCAGATGAATGATGATCCAGCCTTCCGGCAATTCCAGCAGCAGATATTTAGCGCGGCGCTGCACACTAAGCACCGGCTGGTCACTTAGACGGTAGATTTCTTCCGAGACTGGCCAGCGCAAACGCCCGTTGCGGACCACCGCATGAAGAATGGTCGCGCCAACGAGATGCGGTTCAATGCCGCGGCGGCTGGTTTCAACTTCTGGTAATTCAGGCATAGCATCTCCTGGAATGAACAGATGCAGTCAATATGGGGGCAAGCAGATAACAAAAAACCCCGCCGGAGCGAGGTTTTTATTACATCAAAGCGAGAATTATTTGATTTTCGCTTCTTTGTAGATCACGTGCTGGCGTACAACTGGATCGAATTTTTTCAGTTCCAGTTTTTCCGGCTTAGTACGTTTGTTCTTCGTAGTGGTATAGAAGTGACCAGTACCAGCAGAAGAAACCAGCTTGATTTTCTCACGAATACCTTTAGCCATGATTTATTTCCTCTAAGTACTTAGTACTTTTCGCCACGGGCACGCAGTTCAGCCAGAACTGTATCGATGCCTTTTTTATCGATTACACGCATACCTTTAGCAGATACGCGCAGGGTGACAAAACGCTTCTCGCTCTCAACCCAGAAACGGTGAGAGTGCAGGTTAGGCAGGAAACGGCGTTTAGTCGCGTTCAGTGCGTGGGAACGGTTGTTACCGGTCACCGGACGCTTGCCAGTAACTTGGCAGACTCGGGACATGTCTATTCTCCAAAAATCAAATTAGCTCGAGCTTCGTATGGGGTATTGGCGCCTCGTCAGGCTTTACAGCCCGGTCATCGCAGTTCTATGTGAACTCTCGATTGCCAGGCCCAAATGCCAAACCCGAGATTCTCAAAGGTGGCGTAGTATACGCTGACTCAGCGATGTGCTCAAGTCCCGAACAGACAAAGATCCCGAAGGATCGCGCATAGCGGGTTAAATCCAGCCGCGTTCGGCAAAAGAAACATACTCTCCACGCCCAATCACGATATGGTCGAGCACGCGTAAATCCATGAACTGACAACTTTTTATTATCCGTTCGGTGATGAGTTTATCCGCTTTACTGGGTTCAGCACAACCCGAAGGGTGATTATGGGCAAGGATCAGTGCCGCCGCGTTTATTTTTATCGCTTCCCGAACAATCTCACGCGGATGGACTTCCACATGGTTTAGTGTGCCGGAAAACAATCGGCTGTGAGTAAGTACCCGGTGTTGAGTGTCGAGAAAGATCACCATAAAGATCTCGCGCTCTTCGCCCGTAAGCTGGCTTTGTAAAAACTCGCGCGTCATCTCCGGGCTAAGTAACGGGCTTTCTTCGCGTATCCGCACGTTGTAGTAACGCCGGGCCAGTTCGGCAATCCCCTTTAACTGGGCGAATTTCGCCACACCTATTCCATGAACGCCTCTAACTTGTTCATATTCAGAGGATAACAAGCCGTAAAGAGAGCCGAAATTCTCCAGCATCTCTTTTGCCAGGGTTAGCACATCTTTTCCGTGCGTTCCTGTACGCAGAAACAGCGCCAGCAGTTCAATATCCGTTAACGCGCTAATACCCAACTTCAGCATTTTTTCACGTGGCATCAACAAGTCAGCATTGCTTTTCACCTTCACCTCCTTTGTGGAGGGCGCATCCTGTCATAGTCGTTTGGTTAAATCGACGGTCAGTTTTCAATCCTGGAAAGCGCCTCGCAAAGTGATTCTCAGGTGAAAGCACGACAACAAAAGTATTGTGATAAAATCGCCAACTTCTGGTGTCACCCAACAGGAAAAATCATCATGAGCCTGGCCGGTAAAAAAATCGTTCTCGGCGTCAGCGGCGGTATTGCTGCCTATAAAACCCCTGAACTGGTGCGTCGTTTGCGCGATCGCGGAGCCGACGTCCGTGTAGCCATGACCGAAGCGGCAAAAGCCTTTATCACTCCACTTAGCTTGCAGGCAGTCTCTGGTTATCCCGTTTCCGACAGTCTGCTGGACCCGGCTGCCGAAGCGGCAATGGGCCATATTGAGCTGGGAAAATGGGCTGATTTAGTGATTCTTGCTCCAGCGACAGCGGATTTGATTGCCCGCGTTGCTGCAGGTATGGCGAATGATCTGGTATCAACGATTTGCCTTGCGACGCCTGCGCCTGTTGCCGTGCTGCCAGCAATGAACCAGCAGATGTATCGGGCTGCAGCTACTCAGCATAATTTAGAGGTACTTGCCTCGCGAGGTTTGTTGATCTGGGGGCCAGATAGCGGCAGCCAGGCCTGTGGTGATATCGGCCCAGGGCGAATGCTCGATCCGTTAACCATTGTTGATATGGCGGTGGCCCATTTCTCCCCCGTCAACGACCTGAAACATCTGAATATTATGATTACCGCGGGTCCGACACGTGAACCACTCGATCCGGTGCGTTACATCTCTAATCACAGCTCCGGCAAGATGGGATTCGCCATTGCCGCAGCAGCAGCACGTAGAGGAGCAAACGTCACGCTGGTTTCTGGCCCGGTTTCGCTACCGACGCCACCGTTTGTGAAACGTATTGACGTGATAACCGCACTGGAGATGGAAGCGGCCGTGAAGGCTTCTGTACAACAGCAAAATATATTTATCGGTTGCGCTGCCGTTGCGGATTATCGCGCAGCTACCGTTGCCCGCGAAAAAATCAAAAAGCAGGCCACGCCGGGCGATGAATTAACAATAAAAATGGTTAAAAACCCCGATATCGTCGCCGGTGTTGCCGCATTAAAAGACCATCGGCCTTATGTTGTTGGATTTGCGGCCGAAACAAATAATGTGGAAGAATACGCCCGACAAAAACGTATCCGTAAAAACCTTGATCTGATCTGCGCGAACGATGTTTCCCAGCCAACTCAAGGCTTTAATAGCGACAAAAACGCATTACACCTTTTCTGGCAAGATGGCGATAAAATCTTACCGCTTGAGCGAAAAGAGCTCCTTGGCCAATTATTACTCGACGAGATTGTGACCCGTTATGATGAAGAAAATCGACGTTAAGATTCTGGACCCGCGCGTTGGGAAGGAATTTCCACTCCCGACTTATGCCACTTCTGGTTCTGCCGGACTTGACCTGCGCGCTTGCCTCGACGACGCCGTAGAATTGGCACCGGGCGACACGACACTTGTGCCGACCGGACTGGCGATTCATATTGCCGATCCTTCACTGGCGGCGATGATGCTGCCGCGCTCCGGGCTGGGCCATAAGCACGGTATCGTGCTCGGCAACCTGGTGGGATTGATCGATTCCGACTATCAGGGCCAATTGATGATCTCTGTATGGAACCGTGGTCAGGACAGCTTCACCATTCAACCTGGTGAACGTATCGCACAGATGATTTTTGTTCCGGTGGTACAGGCTGAATTTAATCTGGTGGAAGATTTTGACGCTACTGACCGCGGTGAAGGCGGCTTTGGTCACTCTGGTCGTCAGTAACACATACGCATCCCAATAACGTCATAACATCGCCGCAAACATTTTGTTTGCGGTCATAGCGTGGGTGCCGCCTGGCAAGTGCTTATTTTCAGGGGTATTTTGTAACATGGCAGAAAAACAAACTGCGAAAAGGAACCGTCGCGAAGAAATACTTCAGTCTCTGGCGCTGATGCTGGAATCCAGCGATGGAAGCCAACGTATCACGACGGCGAAACTGGCCGCCTCTGTCGGCGTTTCCGAAGCGGCTCTGTATCGCCACTTCCCCAGTAAGACCCGCATGTTCGATAGCCTGATTGAGTTTATCGAAGATAGCCTGATTACTCGCATTAATCTGATTCTGAAAGATGAGAAGGACACCACTGCGCGTCTGCGTCTGATTGTGTTGCTACTTCTCGGTTTTGGCGAGCGTAATCCAGGCCTAACCCGTATCCTCACCGGCCATGCGCTAATGTTCGAACAAGACCGCCTGCAAGGGCGCATCAACCAACTGTTCGAGCGTATTGAAGCGCAACTGCGTCAGGTATTGCGTGAAAAGAGAATGCGTGAGGGTGAAGGTTACACCACCGATGAAACGTTGCTGGCAAGCCAACTTCTGGCATTTTGTGAAGGGATGCTGTCTCGTTTTGTCCGCAGCGAGTTTAAATACCGCCCGACGGATGACTTTGACGCTCGCTGGCCGTTGATTGCCGCGCAGTTGCAATAAAATGACGCCGGATGACTTACCATCCGGCGTTTTTTATCAAACCCCGTACTCTTCGCGATAAGCCTTAACGGCTGCCAGATGTTCCGCCATGTCCGGCTTCTCTTCCAGATAAGCAATCAGGTCTTCCAGGGTGATGATAGAGATCACTTTGCAGTTGTAATCACGCTCAACTTCCTGAATCGCTGATATCTCGCCACGACCACGTTCCTGACGATCGAGCGAAATCAGCACGCCAGCAAGCGTCGCGCCATTGGCCTGAATAATTTCCATCGACTCACGAATCGCCGTTCCGGCGGTGATCACATCATCCACCAGCATTACTCGTCCTTGTAACGCGCTACCAACCAGATTGCCACCTTCGCCGTGGTCTTTTGCTTCTTTGCGGTTAAAGCAGTATGGCAGGTCAAGGTCATGATGCTCCGCCAGTGCCACAGCGGTTGTGGTCGCGATCGGAATACCTTTGTAAGCGGGGCCAAACAGCAGATCGAACTCAATGCCAGAATCCACTAACGCTTCAGCGTAAAAACGGCCTAACAGTGCCAGGTCGCGCCCGGTATTAAATAGTCCGGCGTTGAAGAAATAGGGGCTTTTACGCCCGGATTTCAGCGTAAACTCACCAAACTTTAATACCTGTTTGCCAAGCGCAAACTCAATAAACTGGCGCTGATATGGTTTCATGCCTTCGCTCCTCATCTTACTTTTCTACAGACAAAAAAAAGGCGACTCATCAGTCGCCTTAAAAATCAGTTTGCCAGCGCCGCCTTCTGCGTCGCTACAATGGATTCGATTCCCCCTCGGGCCAGCGCCAACAAGGTGAGGAGTTCTTCGTGGGTGAATGGTTCGCCTTCTGCCGTTCCCTGAACCTCAATGATCCGCCCATCTTCGGTCATCACCACGTTCATGTCCGTTTCTGCGGCAGAGTCTTCAACATATTCCAGATCGCAAATCGCTTCGCCATTAACGATACCCACCGAAACCGCAGCTACCATGCCTTTCATCGGGTTGGTTTTCAGTTTGCCATTCTCAACCAGCTTATTCAGCGCATCTGCCAGCGCCACGCAAGCACCGGTGATCGAAGCAGTGCGCGTGCCGCCATCGGCCTGAAGTACGTCGCAGTCCAGCGTAATGGTGAACTCACCCAACGCTTTCAAATCAACCGCTGCACGCAATGCACGGGCGATCAGACGCTGGATTTCCATCGTGCGTCCGCCCTGCTTACCTTTCGCCGCTTCGCGGGCGTTACGGGTGTGGGTGGAGCGCGGCAACATACCGTATTCTGCGGTGATCCAGCCCTGCCCCTGACCTTTCAGGAAGCGCGGCACGCCTTCTTCAATAGAGGCAGTACACAACACTTTGGTATCGCCAAATTCGACCAGCACCGAGCCTTCTGCATGTTTTGTATAGTTACGAGTCAGGGTAACGGGACGCACCTGATTATTGCTACGGCCTGCTGGACGCATATTGAAATCTCCGGCTTGAAACAAATGTGGCTGCGCATTATACGGACTTCCGGCGGTTATTCCTATCCTGACAAGGCATCGATGGCTATAATCCTTCCACCTCTCCTTTCAAAAACAGGAACGTCTATGATCCGCAGTATGACCGCCTACGCCCGGCGTGAAATCAAGGGTGAATGGGGGAGCGCAACCTGGGAAATGCGCTCGGTAAACCAGCGTTATCTGGAAACTTACTTTCGTCTGCCGGAGCAGTTCCGTAGCCTTGAACCTGTCGTTCGCGAGCGTATTCGTTCTCGCCTGACGCGCGGTAAAGTGGAATGCACCCTGCGCTATGAGCCAGATGTTAGCGCACAAGGCGAGCTGATTCTCAACGAAAAGCTGGCTAAACAGCTCGTAACTGCTGCTAACTGGGTAAAAATGCAGAGCGACGAAGGGGAAATCAACCCGGTTGATATCCTGCGCTGGCCGGGTGTGATGGCAGCTCAGGAGCAGGATCTCGACGCCATTGCCGCTGAAATTCTCGCTGCGCTGGATGGTACTCTTGACGACTTTATTGTCGCGCGCGAAACCGAAGGTCAGGCGCTGAAAGCGTTGATCGAGCAGCGTCTGGAAGGTGTCACCGCCGAAGTGGCTAAAGTTCGTGCCCATATGCCGGAAATCCTGCAATGGCAGCGTGAACGTCTGGTAGCGAAACTGGAAGATGCTCAGGTACAGTTGGAAAACAATCGCCTGGAGCAAGAGTTAGTGCTGCTGGCGCAACGAATTGACGTTGCCGAAGAGCTGGACCGCCTCGAAGCGCATGTCAAAGAGACCTACAACATTCTGAAGAAAAAAGAAGCGGTTGGCCGTCGTCTGGACTTTATGATGCAAGAGTTTAATCGCGAGTCGAACACCCTGGCCTCGAAGTCTATCAATGCCGAAGTAACTAATTCAGCTATTGAACTGAAAGTACTGATCGAACAAATGCGCGAACAGATTCAGAATATCGAGTAACCCTCATAATTCCGTAGGCCGTTGTTAAATTACAGCGGCGCTACGTATACAGACTTCTTATTTACTTTAAAACACGCCCTAATATTTCTAATGCATTTTTCTTCTGACAATCTAAGAGAAACGCATTAAAACTACAGAAAACACCAATTTCACATAACTAAATATTATCAATAACCTCTCACCTTAAAAAATCTCAATCGTGACGATGCGTACAAATCGCTACCCTGCCAGACAGATTTTTAGGGAGAGAACCATGCTGTTACACATTTTGTATTTGGTTGGCATTACTGCCGAAGCCATGACGGGTGCGCTGGCGGCCGGACGGCGGCGCATGGATACATTTGGCGTAATTATTATTGCGACCGCCACTGCAATCGGCGGCGGTTCAGTACGGGATATACTTTTGGGCCACTATCCGCTCGGCTGGGTCAAACATCCGGAATATGTGATTATCGTCGCCACCGCCGCGGTACTCACCACTATTGTTGCTCCCGTAATGCCTTACCTGCGCAAAGTCTTTCTGGTGTTAGATGCGCTCGGACTGGTGGTCTTTTCTATCATTGGCGCACAGGTCGCGCTGGATATGGGCCACGGCCCGGTCATTGCCGTTGTCGCTGCGGTGACAACCGGCGTATTTGGCGGTGTTTTGCGCGATATGTTCTGTAAACGCATCCCGCTGGTCTTTCAGAAAGAACTGTATGCCGGGGTTTCATTTGCTTCCGCCGTGCTGTATATCGCACTGCAACACTATGTTTCCAACCATGATGTGGTGATTATCTCCACCCTGGTGTTTGGCTTTTTTGCTCGCTTGCTGGCACTGCGTCTTAAACTGGGATTACCCGTTTTTTACTACAGCCACGAAGGTCATTAAGGTACAAAACCTGCGATCTGCTGGGTAGCCAACCAGCTACCTAGCGTCTTGATTTGCACATTATTCTTCCATTCAATAATCTGGCTGGCGCGACGAGATCCGGTTCCCGGCAGATGCTGCCAATGTTGTTCACTTCTCTGCAAAAGTTGCGTCCAGGACCGTTCATCACCAGCATTAAGCGCCCCCCGGGTTAACGGTATTCCCATTGCCATCACCCAGCGGGTAAAAGGCTGCTTACGAGCCAGATTAAACTGATGCCATAACTGCCCGCTTTTACTTTTCGCTATCCCTGGCGTGTTCTGTAATTGCTCTGGCGTTAATGAAAGCCAGGAAAAGATATGCTCAAAGCGATGCGTCTGATGCAGTGCGCGCCAGCCAGCTTCGCCAATGCCATCCAGCCCCAAAACCTGTTTTGACCCCAACCAGACTAAGCGTGATATGAATTGCTCCAGACAAACATCAGAAGCAAAGTAACAGGTCAACGAGTTAAAGCGGTTTTCTGGCGGTGTCGGCTTTCTGCGTTCCGCACTCCGCCACACCACATCATCAATACGTGGAATACCCTGACCGGCAAGACTTATGAGGATTTGATCGCCAGGCGCTATGTCCCACTCCTGCCAGCGTCTGACGGAACCAATATTCACCCGCTGAACTTTTTTATCATCCAGCATGACTGGTGCGAGTGACGCCACCACCGATATTTTTCCGCTTTTGCCCACTGCAAACTGAATCGAACTCACTTCAGCAACCTGTGCCACAGGTTGATATTTCCACGCCACCAGCCAGTCCGCCTGCCCCGGTAACCAATGGCGGGATTCGGGTTCCTTAGCCGCTCGCACAACCACGCCATCGGTGACGAAGGGCAATTTCGCTTTCCACCACTCATTACGTGCTCGCTCAACCTCATCAGCATTTTTCACCGTGTGAGTGTACGCTTGCGTCAGACTAAATCCCGCGCTTGCAAGCTGCTGCAATCGCTCGGCCATTAACTGCGGTCCATCCGGCCACGCCCAGATAAAAACGCCCAGCGAATTTAGCGTGTCGTTATTGTCCTGGCGCATCAACATACCTGCAACTTTTGCACGCGCATTCATTCCGCCCATTTGCTGCTGGATATGACCTTCGCTCCGGAGAAATATTTCTCCTTGCAGTGTGCTATTAGCTAAAGGTTCGCTGACGGATTGCGGTACAGAAGGAATCGAGCGCACTTTCTGCGTCCAGTCTTCACCTTTCAGGCCATTGCCACGGCTGATCGCCTTAATCAGTTTTCCGTCACGATAGACCAGAGTTACCGCGACACCATCAACTTTTGGCTGCACCCAAAGATCGCTGCGTTCACGCATCCAAAGGCTCAATGCATTTTTATCCGCCAGCTTACGCACTCCAGTATGAGCAACTGGATGCATTACGGTTCCAATTAAAGGCAGTATCATGGCTTCACGAGTTGTCTCTTCACCAAAACAACGTTGCCACTGTGCAAGGCGGGCGCTGAGTTGATCATAAACGCCGTCTTCAACAGCACTTTTTCCCTTTTTCCAGTAATCCTCATCCCACTGTTTTATTTGCTGTTGCAGGCGGGAAATTTCTTCATGCGCTCTGGCTGGCGACCAGACTGGGCAGACTCCCTGCGCCGATGATTGCCAGCACAAAACACTCATTAACACTGCAATCCATACTTTCATCGTCACCTCCGCTGTTGTCAGGCTGGCAGATATACAACGAGGTGAATGCAAAGCCGAGAGGCAAAACTGAAGTGTGCGATGATGCTTCCAGAGAATCGTCCTGATTGCAGTAAATGACAGGGAATAGCGGAAACAGCTACGCAAAACGCAACAACTTTGCGCAAAAAGTGTGAGCAAGGGCTACGTCACATGGCCACGCCGTGTATAATAAGCTCGTATGTAGGCTTTATTTCGCTAATCACATACGAAAGATACTCATGGCTCAAGGCACGCTTTATATTGTTTCTGCCCCCAGTGGCGCGGGTAAATCCAGCCTGATTCAGGCTTTATTAAAAACCCAACCGTTGTATGACACCCAGGTTTCTGTTTCACACACCACGCGCGCACCGCGTCCTGGTGAAGTACACGGTGAGCATTACTTTTTTGTTAATCATGATGAATTTAAAGAAATGATTAGCAGAGATGCATTCCTTGAGCACGCGGAAGTGTTCGGTAATTACTACGGCACTTCGCGCGAGGCCATTGAGCAAGTACTGGCAAGCGGTGTGGATGTTTTTCTTGATATCGACTGGCAGGGTGCGCAGCAAATTCGCCAGAAGATGCCGCATGCGCGTAGTATCTTTATTTTACCGCCGTCCAAAATCGAGCTGGACCGCCGTCTACGCGGTCGCGGTCAGGACAGCGAAGAGGTCATTGCAAAGCGTATGGCGCAAGCAGTTGCAGAAATGAGCCATTACGCCGAATATGATTATTTGATTGTGAATGATGACTTCGATACCGCATTGACCGATTTGAAGACCATTATTCGCGCCGAACGCTTGCGCATGAGTCGCCAAAAGCAACGTCATGACGCTTTAATCAGCAAATTGTTGGCAGACTGAACCTTCTTTCAGTATCATGCCCAGTCATTTCTTCACCTGTGGAGCTTTTTAAGTATGGCACGCGTAACTGTTCAGGACGCTGTAGAGAAAATTGGTAACCGTTTTGACCTGGTACTGGTCGCCGCGCGTCGCGCTCGTCAGATGCAGGTAGGCGGAAAGGATCCGCTAGTACCGGAAGAAAACGATAAAACTACAGTAATCGCGCTGCGCGAAATCGAAGAAGGTCTGATCAACAACCAGATCCTCGACGTTCGCGAACGCCAGGAACAGCAAGAGCAGGAAGCCGCTGAATTACAAGCCGTTACCGCTATTGCTGAAGGTCGTCGTTAATCACAAAGCGGGTCGCCCTTGTATCTGTTTGAAAGCCTGAATCAACTGATTCAAAACTACCTGCCGGAAGACCAAATTAAGCGTCTGCGGCAGGCGTATCTCGTTGCACGTGATGCTCACGAGGGGCAAACACGTTCAAGCGGTGAACCCTATATCACGCACCCGGTAGCGGTTGCCTGCATTCTGGCCGAGATGAAACTCGACTATGAAACGCTGATGGCGGCGCTACTTCATGACGTGATTGAAGATACTCCCGCCACCTACCAGGACATGGAACAGCTTTTTGGCAAAAGCGTAGCCGAACTGGTAGAGGGGGTGTCAAAACTTGATAAACTCAAGTTCCGCGATAAGAAAGAGGCGCAGGCCGAAAACTTTCGCAAGATGATTATGGCGATGGTGCAAGATATCCGCGTCATTCTCATCAAACTCGCAGACCGTACCCACAACATGCGCACGCTGGGCTCACTCCGCCCGGACAAACGTCGCCGCATCGCCCGTGAAACCCTTGAAATATACAGTCCGCTGGCACACCGTTTAGGTATCCACCACATTAAAACCGAACTCGAAGAGCTGGGTTTTGAAGCGCTGTACCCCAACCGCTACCGCGTGATTAAAGAAGTGGTGAAAGCTGCACGCGGCAACCGTAAAGAGATGATCCAAAAAATCCTCTCTGAAATCGAAGGGCGTTTGCAGGAAGCGGGAATACCATGCCGTGTCAGTGGTCGCGAGAAACATCTTTATTCGATTTACTGCAAAATGGTGCTCAAAGAGCAGCGTTTTCACTCGATCATGGACATCTATGCTTTTCGCGTAATCGTCCATGATGCCGATACCTGTTATCGCGTGCTCGGTCAGATGCACAGCCTGTACAAGCCGCGTCCGGGGCGCGTGAAAGACTACATCGCCATCCCAAAAGCGAACGGCTATCAGTCTTTACACACCTCAATGATTGGCCCGCACGGCGTTCCGGTTGAAGTCCAGATTCGTACCGAAGATATGGACCAGATGGCGGAGATGGGTGTTGCCGCGCACTGGGCGTATAAAGAGCACGGCGAAACCAGCACTACTGCACAAATCCGCGCCCAGCGTTGGATGCAGAGCCTGTTGGAGCTGCAGCAAAGCGCCGGCAGCTCGTTCGAATTTATCGAGAGCGTTAAATCCGATCTCTTCCCGGATGAGATTTACGTTTTCACACCGGAAGGGCGCATTGTCGAGTTGCCTGCCGGTGCCACACCTGTCGACTTCGCATACGCAGTGCATACCGATATCGGTCACGCCTGCGTGGGCGCGCGCGTCGACCGCCAGCCGTACCCGCTATCGCAGCCGCTCTCCAGTGGTCAAACCGTTGAAATCATTACCGCACCGGGCGCTCGCCCGAATGCCGCATGGCTGAACTTTGTCGTCAGCTCGAAAGCGCGCGCCAAAATTCGCCAGTTGCTGAAAAACCTCAAGCGTGATGATTCCGTAAGCCTCGGTCGCCGTCTGCTCAACCATGCATTAGGTGGCAGCCGCAAGCTGAATGAAATTCCGCAGGAGAATATCCAGCGCGAACTGGACCGCATGAAGCTGGCAACGCTTGACGATCTGCTGGCTGAAATTGGCCTTGGTAACGCAATGAGCGTGGTGGTCGCGAAAAATCTGCAACATGGTGACGCCTCTATTCCACCAGCGACCCAAAGTCACGGGCATCTGCCGATCAAAGGTGCCGATGGCGTGCTGATCACCTTTGCGAAATGCTGCCGCCCAATTCCTGGCGACCCGATTATCGCCCACGTCAGCCCCGGTAAGGGTCTGGTGATCCACCATGAATCCTGCCGTAACATCCGTGGCTATCAGAAAGAGCCAGAGAAGTTTATGGCTGTGGAATGGGATAAAGAGACGGCGCAGGAGTTCATCACCGAAATAAAAGTTGAGATGTTCAACCATCAGGGCGCACTGGCAAACCTGACAGCAGCGATCAACACCACTAATTCCAATATTCAAAGTCTGAATACAGAAGAGAAAGATGGTCGCGTCTACAGTGCCTTTATTCGTCTGACCGCACGTGACCGCGTACATCTGGCAAATATCATGCGCAAAATCCGCGTGATGCCAGACGTAATTAAAGTCACCCGAAACAGAAATTAATGTTTTATGAACCCAACACGTTATGCACGCATCTGCGAAATGCTCGCCAGGCGGCAGCCTGACCTGACCGTCTGCATGGAACAGGTTCACAAACCCCATAACGTTTCTGCGATCATTCGTACCGCAGATGCCGTTGGCGTACACGAAGTTCACGCTGTCTGGCCTGGTAGCCGGATGCGCACCATGGCTTCGGCTGCTGCTGGTAGTAACAGTTGGGTACAGGTGAAAACACACCGCACCATTGGCGATGCAGTCGCCCACCTGAAAGGTCAGGGTATGCAAATTCTGGCAACCCACCTTTCTGATAAAGCCGTCGATTTTCGCGAAATCGATTACACCCGCCCGACCTGTATTTTAATGGGACAGGAAAAAACGGGCATCACACAGGAAGCATTAGAACTGGCAGATCAGGACATCATCATTCCGATGATCGGCATGGTGCAGTCGCTTAATGTCTCCGTCGCCTCCGCACTTATTCTTTACGAAGCCCAGCGTCAGCGGCAAAACGCGGGTATGTATCTGCGTGAAAACAGTATGTTGCCGGAAGCAGAGCAACAACGCCTGCTGTTTGAAGGTGGCTATCCGGTGCTGGCTAAAGTTGCGAAACGCAAAGGCCTGCCCTACCCCCACGTCAATCAACAAGGCGAGATTGAAGCCGATGCTGAGTGGTGGGCTACCATGCAGGCCGCAGGGTAAGCGCTATGAAAGGTCGCCTGTTAGATGCTGTCCCGCTCAGTTCCCTAACGGGCGTTGGCGCGGCGCAAAGTAACAAACTGGCGAAAATCAACCTGCATACCGTGCAGGATTTACTGTTACACCTTCCCCTGCGCTATGAAGATCGCACCCATCTCTATCCCATAGGTGAGCTGTTGCCGGGCATTTATGCCACGGTGGAAGGCGAAGTACTGAACTGCAATATCTCCTTCGGCGGTCGCCGGATGATGACCTGTCAGATTAGCGACGGTTCCGGCATTCTCACCATGCGCTTTTTCAACTTTAACGCCGCGATGAAAAATAGCCTGGCGACAGGTCGACGCGTATTGGCCTATGGCGAAGCAAAGCGCGGTAAATATGGTGCGGAGATGATCCACCCGGAATACCGCGTACAGGGCGATCTCAGTACTCCGGAGTTACAGGAAACCCTCACCCCGGTTTACCCAACAACGGAAGGTGTAAAACAGGCAACGCTGCGCAAACTGACCGATCAGGCGCTGGATCTGCTCGACACCTGCGCCATTGAAGAACTGCTGCCGCCGGAACTGTCACAAGGAATGATGACGCTGCCGGAAGCCTTGCGCACCCTGCATCGTCCACCGCCAACACTACAGCTCAGCGATCTGGAAACCGGGCGGCATCCGGCACAGCGTCGTCTTATTCTGGAAGAGCTGCTGGCGCACAACCTCAGCATGTTAGCGTTACGCGCCGGTGCCCAACGTTTTCATGCTCAGCCGCTTAGCGCCAGTGACGCGCTGAAGGACAAACTGCTCGCTGCCTTACCGTTCAAGCCAACGGGCGCGCAGGCGCGTGTGGTGGCGGAGATTGAGCGCGATATGGCGCTGGATGTGCCAATGATGCGTCTGGTACAGGGCGATGTAGGTTCCGGTAAGACACTGGTTGCCGCTCTCGCTGCGCTGCGTGCTATCGCTCACGGCAAACAAGTGGCACTGATGGCACCAACCGAATTGCTTGCCGAACAGCACGCCAATAATTTCCGCAACTGGTTTGAACCGCTCGGTATCGAAGTGGGCTGGCTGGCGGGCAAACAGAAGGGCAAAGCGCGGCTGGCACAGCAAGAAGCCATCGCCAGCGGTCAGGTGCAGATGATTGTCGGCACCCACGCTATCTTCCAGGAACAGGTACAGTTTAACGGTCTGGCGCTGGTGATTATCGACGAACAGCATCGTTTTGGCGTGCATCAACGCCTGGCGTTATGGGAGAAAGGCCAGCAGCAGGGCTTTCATCCTCATCAGTTGATCATGACCGCCACGCCGATTCCCCGCACTCTGGCGATGACCGCGTATGCCGATCTCGATACCTCGGTCATTGATGAACTACCGCCAGGACGTACCCCAGTGACGACAGTGGCGATCCCGGATACGCGTCGTAACGACATTATCGACCGCGTGCGCCACGCCTGCATAACGGAAGGCCGTCAGGCGTACTGGGTTTGTACATTGATTGAAGAATCGGAATTACTGGAAGCGCAGGCAGCCGAAGCAACGTGGGAAGAGTTAAAACTGGCGCTGCCGGAACTGAACGTCGGTCTGGTTCATGGGCGGATGAAACCTGCCGAAAAGCAAGCGGTAATGGCGTCGTTTAAACAAGGCGAGCTACACCTGCTGGTTGCGACGACTGTTATTGAAGTAGGCGTCGATGTCCCCAACGCCAGCCTGATGATTATCGAGAACCCGGAGCGTCTGGGTCTGGCGCAGTTACACCAGTTGCGCGGGCGCGTAGGTCGTGGCGCGGTGGCTTCTCACTGTGTTCTGCTTTACAAAACACCACTCTCCAAAACGGCGCAAGTCCGCCTGCAAGTGCTACGCGACAGCAACGACGGATTTGTGATTGCGCAAAAAGATTTAGAGATTCGCGGCCCTGGTGAACTGCTGGGCACGCGCCAGACAGGCAATGCAGAGTTTAAAGTGGCTGATTTGCTGCGCGATCAGGCCATGATCCCGGAAGTTCAGCGCCTGGCACGCCATATTCACGAACGTTATCCCCAGCAGGCAAAAGCCCTGATAGAACGCTGGATGCCGGAGACGGAACGCTATTCGAATGCGTAAAAAGCGGCGGCATTTGCACCGCCGCTTCATCAGTTAACCCGCAAAAATCGGCAACATCAGGTAGAGCTTAATCACCAGGGCATTGACGATATCGATAAAGAACGCACCGACCATCGGCACCACCAGGAAGGCCATATGTGAAGGGCCAAAACGTTCGGTGATCGCCTGCATGTTAGCGATTGCCGTTGGTGTTGCACCAAGGCCAAAACCACAGTGCCCCGCGGCCAGCACCGCCGCATCGTAGTTTTTCCCCATCATGCGCCAGGTGACAAAGATAGCGTACAACGCCATGAAGATGGTTTGCGCGACCAGAATCGCCAGCATCGGCAACGCCAGCGAAGCCAGCTCCCACAGTTTCAGCCCCATCAACGCCATCGCCAGGAACAGCGACAGGCTTACGTTACCAAGTACGGATACCGCGCGCTCAAAGACGCGGTAAAAGCCCAACATTGACAAGCCGTTGCTCAGAATCACGCCCACAAACAGCACGCAAACAAAGGTTGGCAATTCAAAAGCAGTGCCAGCCAAAAGTTGCGCAACGATTTTCCCTACCGTCAGACAGATAGCAATCAGCGCGATAGTTTCAATCAGTACCAGCGAGGTGATCATGCGCCCTACGTCGGGCTTTTCAAATGCGGTGGGGACTTCCTGGTCATCAGGTATGCCGTTCGGCGTGGTGGAGTGTTTCACCAGGTAACGCGCCACCGGGCCGCCAATCAATCCACCCAGAACCAGACCAAACGTCGCACAGGCCATCGCCACTTCCGTCGCGTTGGTGAAGCCATAACGTTCAATGAACAATTTACTCCACGCTGCGCCGGTCCCGTGACCGCCAGAAAGCGTAATAGACCCCGCCAACAGCCCCATCAGCGGATCAAGCCCTAACAGGCTAGCCATGCCAATGCCGATGGCATTTTGCATCACCAACAGACCAACAACCACAATGAGGAAAATCCCCACTACGCGTCCACCGGCACGCAGGCTGGCAATATTGGCGTTCAGGCCAATGGTGGCGAAGAAAGCCAGCATTAATGGATCGCGCAAGGACATATCAAAATTAACTTCCCAGCCCATGCTTTTTTTCAACACCAGCAGAGCCAGTGCCACCAACAACCCTCCGGCAACCGGTTCTGGTATGGTGTATTTTTTCAGAAAGGAGACGGAATGGACCAACTTGCGCCCGAGCAGCAACGTCAGCGTTGCGGCAACAAGCGTTGCTAAAGTATCGAGATGAAACATAGTTACTCCTTTGTATCCGCACCACTCTTCATACTCGTCATACTTCATCGCGCAATCATAGTAAGACGAAATATGACGAGTATCGAGTCATGCTTTCCCGGTTCGAATTCTTAGCTGAAAATAAAAAAATGGCATGGATTTTAAGCAGAAAACAACCAAAAGTTATATAAAAAAGTGCATTTATCGCATTTAAATATTTAGAAGAATGATTGGCAAACGTTTGCTTTTGCCTTTCGGTCAGCTAAAATGCCCGCTTTGCTACCACGGGATTGTTTTCGATGTCTGTTTCCACCTTCGAGTCAGAAAATGCGCAACCGGTTGCGCAGACTCAAAACAGCGAACTGATTTACCGTCTTGAAGATCGTCCGCCGCTTGCTCAAACTCTGTTTGCCGCCTGTCAGCACCTGCTGGCGATGTTTGTCGCGGTAATCACGCCAGCATTGTTAATCTGCCAGGCGCTGGGTTTACCAGCACAGGACACGCAACACATTATTAGTATGTCGCTGTTTGCCTCTGGTGTGGCATCAATTATTCAAATTAAAGCCTGGGGTCCGGTTGGCTCCGGTTTGTTGTCTATTCAGGGCACCAGCTTTAACTTCGTTGCTCCGCTGATTATGGGCGGAACAGCGCTGAAGACCGGTGGTGCCGATGTTCCTACGATGATGGCGGCTCTGTTCGGCACACTGATGCTGGCAAGCTGCACCGAAATGGTTATCTCCCGCGTTCTGCATCTGGCGCGCCGCATTATTACGCCGCTGGTTTCCGGCGTCGTGGTGATGATTATTGGCCTGTCACTGATTCAGGTTGGGCTGACATCCATTGGTGGCGGTTATGCGGCCATGAGCGATAACACCTTTGGTGCACCGAAAAATCTGCTACTGGCGGGCGTGGTCTTAGCTTTAATCATCCTGCTTAATCGCCAACGTAACCCCTACTTACGCGTAGCCTCGCTGGTGATTGCAATGGCGGCAGGATATGCACTGGCGTGGTTTATGGACATGTTGCCAGAAAGCAACGAGCCGATGACGCAAGAGCTGATTATGGTGCCAACGCCGCTCTATTACGGACTTGGTATTGAATGGAGCCTGCTGCTACCACTGATGCTGGTCTTTATGATCACCTCACTGGAAACTATTGGCGATATCACAGCCACCTCCGACGTTTCCGAACAACCGGTTTCTGGCCCACTGTACATGAAACGTCTGAAAGGCGGCGTGCTGGCAAACGGCCTGAACTCGTTTGTGTCGGCGGTGTTTAACACCTTCCCGAACTCCTGCTTCGGGCAGAACAACGGTGTGATCCAATTGACCGGTGTTGCCAGTCGTTATGTCGGTTTTGTCGTGGCGCTGATGTTGATCGTGCTGGGTCTGTTCCCTGCGGTGAGCGGTTTTGTCCAACACATTCCCGAACCTGTTCTGGGCGGCGCTACGCTGGTGATGTTTGGTACTATCGCCGCATCCGGTGTGCGTATCGTTTCTCGTGAGCCACTGAACCGTCGGGCGATTCTGATTATTGCCCTGTCGCTGGCGGTCGGTCTGGGTGTTTCTCAGCAGCCACTGATTTTGCAGTTTGCCCCTGACTGGCTGAAAAATCTGCTCTCCTCCGGGATTGCCGCTGGCGGTATCACTGCCATTGTACTGAATCTGATTTTCCCGCCAGAAAAGCAGTAATTTACTCGCGGCGGTAAAATTCTTTACCGCCGTAACCACTCTCTTTCTCCATTCCTGCCTTGAGGAATGCGCGTAAATCGTGCATAACTCCCTTATGTGCATTTCACGGGATGGAAGACCATGAAATTTATTGGGAAGCTGCTTCTCTACATTTTCATCACGCTGTTAGTGGCGGTAGTTGGCCTCTATTTCCTTCTGCAAACCCGCTGGGGAGCAGAGCATATCAGCGCATGGATTTCCGAGAATAGCGACTATCATCTGGCCTTCGGGGCGATGGATCACCGTTTTTCCGCGCCGTCTCATATCTTGCTGGAGAACGTCACATTCGGTCGTGATGGTCAACCCGCCACTCTGGTTGCAAAAAGTGTCGATATCGCGCTAAGTAGTCGGCAACTGAGCGAGCCACGGCATGTCGATACTATCCTGCTGGAAAACGGGACGCTGAATCTCACCAACCAGACCGCGCCGCTACCGTTTAAAGCGGATCGTTTGCAACTGCGTGATATGGCATTTAACAGTCCCAATAGCGAGTGGAATCTTAGCGCACAGAGAGTCAATGGCGGCGTCGTTCCGTGGTCGCCGGAAGCCGGTAAAGTACTAGGCTCAAAAGCACAAATTCAGTTCAGTGCTGGCTCTCTGTCGCTCAATGATGTTCCTGCCACCAATGTGTTGATTGAAGGGAATATTGATAACGATCGCGTCACACTGACTAATCTGGGTGCCGACATCGCCCGCGGGACATTAACCGGAAATGCGCAGCGTAACGCCGACGGTAGCTGGCAGGTGGAAAATCTGCGCCTGGCGGATATCCGTCTGCAAAGCGAAAAATCGCTCACCGACTTCTTTGCGCCCTTGCGCTCTGTCCCGTCATTGCAGATTGGCCGCCTGGAAGTGATCGACGCCCGCCTGCAAGGCCCGGACTGGGCGGTGACCGATCTCGATCTCAGCTTGCGCAATATGACCTTTATTAAAGATGACTGGCAGACACAGGAAGGCAAGCTGTCAATGAACGCCAGCGAGTTTATTTATGGTTCGCTGCATTTATTTGACCCGATTATAAACGCGGAATTTTCCCCGCAAGGCGTAGCACTGCGCCAGTTCACCAGCCGCTGGGAAGGGGGGATGGTCAGAACGTCAGGAAACTGGCAGCGCGATGGAAAAACGCTGATCCTCGACGATGCAGCGATAGTTGGACTGGAATATACCTTACCTAAAAACTGGCAACAGTTGTGGATGCAGCAAACTCCCGCCTGGTTAAACACTCTGCAACTGAAGAGATTCAGCGCCAGCCGCAATCTAATCATTGATATTGACCCAGCCTTCCCGTGGCAGCTCACAGCACTGGATGGCTACGGCGCGAATCTGACACTGGTAGCCAATCATAAGTGGGGCGTCTGGAGTGGCACGGCAAATCTGAATGCTGCCGCTGCAACGTTCAATCGTGTTGATGTGCGCCGCCCGTCGCTGGCGCTGACCGCCAACGGCAACACGGTGAATATCAGCGAACTTAGCGCGTTTACCGAGAAAGGTATTCTGGAAGCTACAGCCAGCGTTTCGCAAACGCCGCAGCGCCAGACCCATATCAGCCTGAACGGACGCGGTGTGCCGGTGAATATTCTGCAACAGTGGGGATGGCCAGAGTTACCGATTACGGGCGATGGCAATATTCAGCTCACTGCCAGCGGCGATATTCAGGCCGATGCACCGCTAAAACCCACGGTTAACGGACAGCTCCACGCCGTAAATGCTGAAAAACAACAAGTGACCCAAACCATGAATGCTGGCGTGGTTTCCAGTGGTGAAGTTACATCGACGGAGCCGGTACAGTAAAATCAATCTCGCCGGGTACGACACAGACGTACCCGGTATTTCTTCAACAAATTACAGCGTAATTGTCAGCTCATTCCCTTGCGGGGTCACCACCACACCCAACTCACTTTCAGCCTGCGAACCACCTTGCAGACCATTTACTTTAGCGATATTGCGCAAGCACAGCGTCCAGTTCTTCGCTTCTCCCGTACCAGTCACAGTGATGATGTTGCCAGTACGTGCCGCTTTCAGGGAGAAGATCACCGAACCATCAGCGGCTGGGACTTCGCAGACGGCTTCACGCCCGTCTTGCAGATTAAAGAGCTGGAAGGCCGTGCCTTCGTGCCACGCATAATCGGGGCGTTGTTCATTGTTGCCCAGCCCCAGTAGGGTGTTATCACGCACATATACCGGCAGACTCTGAAAGCCGTGTTGTTGTTTATGCCAGCGGCTGCCGTCTATTTCATCGTTATGCCACAGGTGCGTCCAGCGACCTTCAGGCAAGTAGAATTGCACATCGCCAGCTTCAGTGAACACCGGCACGACCATCACGCTGCCGCCCAACATGTATTGGCGATCAAGGTAATCACAGGCCGGATCGTCCGGAAACTCCATTACCATTGCGCGCATCATCGGCGTACCCAGCGCGTTCGCACGAGCAGCTTCACGATAAAGATACGGCATCATGCGGCATTTCAGTTGCGTGAAGAAGCGCACCACGTCACAGGACTCATCATCGTAGACCCACGGCACACGATAAGATTTGCTGCCATGTAAACGGCTATGGCTGGAGAGCAAACCAAACGCGCACCAGCGTTTGTAAACGTGCGCCGGAGCGGTATTTTCAAAGCCGCCGATATCGTGGCTCCAGAAGCCAAAACCTGAAAGGCCAATAGACAAACCACCGCGCAGGCTTTCCGCCATTGATTCGTAGTTAGCGTAACAGTCGCCACCCCAGTGTACCGGGAATTTCTGCGCACCGACGGAGGCCGAGCGGGCAAACAAGACTGCTTCTTCCTCTCCGACGGTTTCCTTGAGCACGTTCCACACCAGTTCGTTGTAGATGTATGCATAATGGTTATGCATTTTCTGTGGATCACAACCGTTAAACCACTGAACGTCTGTTGGAATACGTTCGCCAAAGTCGGTCTTAAAACAATCGACACCCATCGCGATCAGACCTTTCAGTTTATCGGCGTACCATTTGCAGGCATCCGGATTAGTAAAGTCATAAATCGCCAGCCCTGGCTGTAATGCCAGTCAGTTAAGCAACTGACTGGCTCTTTTTCGGGGCTGTGGGGTATTTCCAGGGCCTCTCCTTTACCACTCTCGGGAAGGCCCTTTCCCTTCTTGTCGGTAATTTCACAAGTTGT
>NZ_PYQM01000028.1:0-47110 GCF_003027595.1 Escherichia sp. 20412-1
CTATATCGTTGGATATTACAGCGCACTAAGACCGCACGAATATAACGGTGGATTACCCCCAAACGAATCGGAAAATCGATACTGGAAAAACTCTAACTCGGTGGCCAGTTTTTGTTGACCACTTCAGCCACTACAATCCCCTATCCCCGTAACATATTGCTCGAATCCTCAGCACAAGCCATTCAGATCACACCACAACCCCCCCTCTCTTTAAGTGCTCATTGATCGTTTTAATCTATGTCTGTAATCGTTATGATTAGAAAACTTGCTCCAGTGTCGTTTTTGAGAGCTGTCGTGTAATTAGCCGTAACCACAATAGTTCCCAAAGGTTATTACGCGAAAAATTTATTGAATTATAAAGAATGATGGAGATACAACTATGTCATTACTTGAATATATCAGTGATGAAGATCTTTTTAACGAAGTTGAAACCTTATTAACGAAAGCTAAAAAGAAAAAAGACGCCGCTGAGAAGACTTTTACCAGCAATGTGATTGACCCTTTTGGCGCACTTTTTGAAGCTCCAGGGTTCTCATCCCATGAAGAGTGGCGAAACTCCGAACTCGCACGACAACGACAGAAAACCATTCAAAATCATGTTGGTACTTTTCACCAAAAAATCCTCGGCCATGTTGAAGGATGGCGGGATATGGGGATTGGTGGCATCGTTGATCTTCTCAATGAAGAGAGAAGAATCATCGCTGAGGTGAAAAATAAATACTCAACGGTTACTGGCGGGGATTTAGCAGATAAGTATAAAGGTTTAGATGAGTTAGTATCACCGAAACATAGCCGATTTAAGGATTACTGCGCGTACTTTGTTAATATAATCCCTCGTAAACCTATCAGATATGACATCCCTTTTACCCCTTCCAATAAAGGTAGCGGTACTCTGTGTCCTTCGAACCCTAAAATTCGAATCATTGATGGTGCGAGCTTCTATGAACTTGTCACAGGCAGACCAGATGCTCTACAAGAACTCCATAGTGCTCTTCCTCACGCAATTGAGTATATTTTGAGCGAGCGTCTTGGGCAGCAAGGCTTTTCCATCCCTGATAAAGATAGTTTTATTAAGTATTTTGGGCTCGCTTACGGCTGATAACCATGATCAACGTTTGACAAAGTACATGTAAACTCATACAGTAGTAACCATGACTAATGTTGGCATGGTTACTAAATATGTTAAAGGAAGAATTTTCACTTTCAGAAGTTGCAGACATTTTGGGTGTTTCAAAAGAAACTTTAAGGCGTTGGGATACTGCTGGAAAATTAGTTTCTCAAAGAAATGACGAAAACAACTATCGATTTTATAAAAAAGAGCAACTTAAAAATTTTGAACAAGCTCAGTTTTTATTTAAAAGCCAGTGGTCTGATGAGACTAAAATTAGCAATAATGTTTATACTGTATTAGAGTTATTTGCTGGCGCAGGGGGGATGGCTTTAGGTTTGGAAAAAGCAGGTTTAAAATCTGTTTTACTAAATGAAATTGACTCCCATGCTTGTAAGACGTTACGAAAAAATAGGCCTGAATGGAATGTGGTTGAAGGCGATGTGAGCCAAGTAGACTTCACTCCTTATAGGAATACCGTTGATGTGCTGGCTGGTGGCTTTCCTTGCCAGGCATTCTCTTATGCAGGCAAAAAACTTGGTTTTGAAGACACACGGGGCACCCTTTTCTTTGAATTCGCCCGGGCAGCTAAAGAAGTCAATCCGAAAGTTCTTTTAGCAGAGAATGTTCGAGGGTTGCTAAATCATGATGATGGGCGAACTTTAGAAACAATAAAAAATATTATCACAGACTTGGGCTACACTTTATTTGAGCCAAGAGTACTTAAGGCTATTTTCTACAAAGTGCCGCAAAAACGAGAGCGTTTGATCATTGTAGCTGTAAGAAATGATCTTGCTGATGGCATCGATTATGAGTGGCCTTCTTCTTACAATAAAATATTAACCCTTAAAGATGCATTAAAAAAGGGAGACTTGTACGATAGCGACGTGCCAGAATCTGAGGGACAAAAATATCCCAAAAGAAAAGCAGAGATCCTAAGTATGGTTCCTCCCGGTGGCTATTGGAGAGATCTTCCAGAAGATATTCAAAAAGAATACATGCTCAAGAGTTTTTACTTAGGAGGGGGCAAAACTGGTATGGCTCGTCGCTTGTCATGGGATGAACCAAGCCTAACATTAACATGCGCCCCAGCACAGAAACAAACAGAGCGTTGCCACCCAGAAGAAACAAGACCATTAACTGTGCGTGAGTATGCAAGAATACAGACCTTCCCCGATGACTGGGTATTTGAAGGCCCAATGTCAGCGAAATATAAGCAAATAGGAAATGCTGTTCCTGTTAATCTGTCATTTGCTGTTGGCAAATCTGTGGTACATCTTTTAGATAAGATAAATAAAAGATAACCATACAGGGTAGGTTTCGTGGCCTACCCTTTTATTCTTACCCTATGTTGGATTCATTAGATTTATTACAAAATAATTCTTACGATACATATCCCCTCTCCGCATCATTAGCAGAACGATGTACTACAGCACGTTGGTGCCTGGTTCGATAGCAATGATCCGGCACACGGCAGAAATGAGGCGCTGCGGTTTACCTATTGCATCACAATGGCGATATCGATAATTCTAAAGGAAGACACGGACTGCTGCCACATCAGTACGGCGCAGCTCCAGCCACCGGAACCATTCAACAGGAAACGATACACATCTTCGAATACAGCGACATTTGTAATCTGTTCAGGCAGCGGCATGTTGCCGGGGTATTCCAGATAGCCCCGTATCGCTTTTATTAATAGTTCACTATCCGGTAGTTTATAAGCTTTTACTCAGACCTTGCCGAACGAACTTTCACATCACTCAGAGCCACAATGAATATCCTTTCAGAGGGTTCGTGTGAGAACAAATATTATCTAACCGGGAAATACCAGCAGAGGCACTCGCCATCAATAAGTTAATGTAGATTAAAGTTGGCTGACTTAGGTTACGTGAAAAAGCGAGGAAAGCCTTACGGATACTAGATTTTATATACAAAAAAAGCCGCCCTTGAGCGACTCGATTTGCATACGGTATGGTGCCGAAGGCCGGACTCGAACCGGCACGTATTTCTACGGTTGATTTTGAATCAACTGCGTCTACCGATTTCGCCACTTCGGCACTGAAGAGGTATGCGGAAAACGTTGTGGATTATACCTGTCACGCGCCGCCATGCAAGCGTCAGCTTGCACCCACCTTGCTAAGTGCTGAAAATTTCAGCACCATTCTCAGTAATGTGTAACCTTTGTCACACTCCAGGCCTCCCGCCCGACCATGCTCTACACTTCCCGGGAAATATCAGAGAAGGGCAAAAGCATGTCGATGATAAAAAGCTATGCTGCAAAAGAGGCTGGCGGGGAACTGGAGCTCTATGAGTACGATCCCGGTGAACTGAAGCCACAAGACGGCGAAGTACAGGTGGATTACTGCGGGATTTGCCATTCTGGCCTGTCGATGCTCGACAACAAGTGGGGATTCTCACAGTACCCACTGGTTGCCTGTCATGAAGTGATTGGTCGCGTGGTTGCGCTGGGTAGCGCCGCGTAAGATAAAGGTTTGCAAATCAGTCAGCGTGTCGACCTCTGATCGCTCTGCCGGGTCACTTCTACCGGCCTTTAAGATATCTCGCAATCGGCTGAATTTAGTGGTGAAAAGCGCTCAACCGTGTCTATACTCCAGGCAGGGAACTGGAGGAAATCTCATGAGCGAACCGCGTTTAATTGCCCGCACGCCGGACACAGAACTGTTTTTACTACCCGCTATGGCTAACCGTCACGGACTGATTACTGGCGCAACAGGGACAGGTAAAACTGTCACGCTGCAAAAACTGGCGGAATCTCTGTCAGAAATCGGCGTTCCGGTATTTATGGCCGATGTAAAAGGTGATTTGACCGGGGTTGCGGCAGAAGGTACTACCTCGGAAAAACTGCTCGCTCGGTTGAAAAATATCGGCGTCAACGACTGGCAGCCACATGCGAATCCAGTCGTTGTGTGGGATATTTTTGGTGAGAAAGGTCATCCAGTACGGGCAACGGTCTCGGATCTGGGACCGCTGTTGCTTGCACGGCTGTTAAATCTCAACGACGTGCAATCCGGCGTGCTGAATATCATCTTCCGTATTGCCGACGATCAGGGACTATTGTTACTCGACTTTAAAGATCTCCGGGCGATTACCCAATATATCGGTGATAACGCCAAATCATTCCAGAATCAGTACGGTAATATCAGTAGCGCATCGGTTGGCGCCATCCAGCGCGGATTACTGACGCTGGAACAGCAAGGGGCGACGCATTTCTTTGGTGAGCCGATGCTGGATATCAAAGACTGGATGCGTACCGATGCTAACGGTAAAGGTGTTATCAATATTCTTAGCGCCGAAAAGCTCTACCAGATGCCAAAACTGTACGCCGCCAGCCTGCTGTGGATGCTTTCTGAGTTGTATGAGCAACTGCCAGAAGCAGGCGATTTGGATAAACCGAAACTGGTATTTTTCTTCGACGAAGCGCATCTGCTGTTCAACGATGCACCGCAGGTGTTGCTGGATAAGATTGAACAGGTAATAAGACTTATCCGCTCGAAAGGTGTGGGCGTCTGGTTTGTTTCGCAAAACCCGTCTGATATCCCTGACAACGTGCTTGGGCAGTTGGGAAATCGCGTTCAGCACGCTCTGCGCGCCTTCACGCCGAAAGACCAGAAAGCGGTGAAGACGGCGGCGCAAACCATGCGTCCCAATCCGGCATTTGATACGGAAAAGGCGATTCAGGAACTAGGAACCGGCGAAGCGTTGATCTCTTTTCTGGATGCGAAAGGAAGTCCTTCTGTGGTAGAGCGTGCGATGGTAATCGCGCCTTGTTCACGGATGGGGCCGGTAACGGAAGATGAGCGTAACGGCCTGATTAATCACTCTCCGGTGTATGGCAAGTATGAAGATGACGTAGACCGGGAATCCGCCTATGAGATGCTGCAAAAAGGTGTGCAGGCCAGTACCGAACAGCAAAATAACCCTCCTGCCAAAGGGAAAGAGATAAGTGAAGATGACGGTATTCTGGGTGGGTTGAAGGATATTTTGTTTGGCACTACCGGACCGCGCGGCGGGAAGAAAGATGGCGTGGTACAGACTATGGCGAAAAGCGCCGCCCGTCAGGTGACGAACCAGATTATACGCGGGGTGCTGGGGAGTTTGCTGGGGGGAAGAAGAAGGTAAGTCAGGTGCGATTTATCTTCGCCTGATGCGACGCTGGCGCGTCTTATCAGGCCTACGCCACTGCAATATATTGATTTTTCAGGCATGAACGAAACACACTTTGCTGACAATAATAAAGGGAGCTTATGCTCCCTTTATTCGTTCATCAAGTTACGATTTTCTCATTAACAGCCACAGGCTGATTAAGAAGAAGCTGGCGCTTGGCAACAGTGCGCCGATGATCGGCGGGATACCGTAAACCAGCGTCAGTGGGCCGAAGATCTGATCCAGCACGTAGAACACAAAGCCGAAGCTAATACCGGTGACCACGCGTACCCCCATCGGCACGCTGCGCAGTGGACCGAAGATGAACGACAGCGCCATCAACATCATCACCGCGACAGAAAGCGGCTGGAAGATTTTGCTCCACATATTGAGCTGATAACGTCCGGCGTCCTGGCCACTCGACTTCAGATACTTCACGTAGTTGTGTAAACCACTAATGGAGAGAGCATCCGGATCCAGCGCTACAACGCCCAGTTTGTCCGGCGTGAGGTTGGTTTTCCAGGTGCCGCTCACGGTCTGCGAACCGGTTATCTGTTTGGGATTGGTCAGGTCAGATTCATCAACCTGCGAGAGACGCCAGACTTTATGTTCCGGGTCAAACTTCGCGGAAGCAGCATAGCGAACGGATTGCAGACGACGATTCTCGTTGAAGGCATAAATACTGATGCCACCTAACTCTTCATCGCCTTTTACTCGTTCAATATAGACAAAGTTGTCGCCATCTTTCGCCCATAAACCTTGCTGGGTAGAGAGCAACGAGCCGCCGTACATCGCCTGCGCACGGTAGTTACGCGCCATCTGTTCGCCCTGCGGCGCGACCCACTCGCCAATCGCCATGGTCAACAAGACCAGTGGAATGGCGGTTTTCATCACTGACAGCGCCACCTGCATACGGGTAAAACCAGAAGCCTGCATCACCACCAGTTCGCTGCGTTGTGCCAGCATCCCCAGTCCGAGCAACGCGCCCAGCAAGGCCGCCATCGGGAAGAAGATTTGCACATCTTTCGGCACGCTCAGCAGGGTATACATCCCCGCGCCTAACGCGTCGTAGCTCCCCTGCCCGGCTTTTTTCAACTGATCGACAAACTTGATAATGCCGGAAAGCGACACCAGCATGAACAGCGTCATCATGATGGTGGTGAAAATAGTTTTACCGATATAGCGGTCAAGTACACCAAAGGGTTGCATTATACCGCTCCTTTACGCGTAAAACTGGCGCGCAGACGGCGGACCGGCACCGTATCCCAAAGGTTGAGAACAATCGCCAAAGCCAGATAAATCAGGTTTACGGTCCACATCCACAGCGTCGGGTCCAACTTACCTTTACCGCCGTTCGATTTCAGCGAGGTCTGGATCAGGAAGAAAAGCAGATACAGCAACATGGCCGGTAGCATCGACAGGACACGTCCCTGACGCGGGTTAACCACGCTCAGAGGCACAACCATGAGCGCCATCATAAACACGGTGAATACCAGAGTGATACGCCAGTTCAGTTCCGCGCGGGCACGATCGGTGTCAGTGTTCCACAATGTGCGCATGTCCATCTGATCAGTATCGTTCGGGTCCAGCGCTACCGCCTGATGACCGATGATCGCCTGATAATCCTGGAAGTCCGTAATGCGGAAATCACGCAGCAGTGCAGTGCCTTCGAAGCGCGTTCCCTGATTGAGGGTCACGACCTGAGAGCCATCTCGCAACTGAGTTAAATGTCCGGAATCGGCCACCACCACGGAAGGACGCGCATTACCTTTTGGTCGAATTTGCGCGAGGAACACATCTTTGAAATCGCTACCGTCAACACTTTCGATGAACAGCACCGAGCTGCCATTCGTCGCTTGCTGGAACTGACCTTGCGCCAGCGCCGCCATGCCGGGGTTAGCTTTCGCTTCCGCTAACACTTCATCCTGATGGCGCGATGACCACGGTCCTGCCCACATAACGTTAACCGCCGCGACAATCGCCGTGAATACCGCGAGAACCATCGCCGCTTTGACCAGAACCGCTTTGCTCAGGCCACAGGCATGCATTACCGTAATTTCACTTTCGGTATACAGTTTACCCAACGTCATCAGCAGCCCGAGGAACAGGCTTAATGGCAGGATAAGCTGCGCCATTTCCGGCACGCCCAACCCAAGAAGGGAGAGCACCAGGTTCGCCGGAATGTCGCCGTCAACCGCCGCGCCGAGGATCCTCACTAACTTTTGACAGAAGAAGATCAAAAGCAAGATGAAGAGTATCGCCAACTGGCTTTTGAGCGTCTCCCGAACCAGATATCTTATGATTATCACTTTAAATACGCCCGTAAAAACTCGTCTTTTGCAGGATTTTAGCTTGTTTCATGGCTTAAACGTCATTTATTCTCTTGAGTCGTCGAAATCGTCGCTAAGATAATTATACTCAACGGATTCGCCCCTCAGATTTTGTTCTGACGTGCCAATGCCGTAATAACGTTAAGATTAACACGAAGTCATCGCAACAGCGGACATGAGTTACGAAAGCTTGCAATTCTATCTGTAGCCACCGCCGTTGTCTTTAAGATTCAGGAGCGTAGTGCATGGAGTTTAGTGTAAAAAGCGGTAGCCCGGAGAAACAGCGGAGTGCCTGCATCGTCGTGGGCGTCTTCGAACCACGTCGCCTTTCTCCGATTGCAGAACAGCTCGATAAGATCAGTGATGGGTACATCAGCGCCCTGCTACGCCGGGGCGAACTGGAAGGAAAACCGGGGCAGACCCTGTTGCTGCACCATGTGCCAAATGTGCTCTCCGAGCGCATCCTCCTTATTGGTTGTGGCAAAGAACGTGAGCTGGATGAGCGCCAGTATAAGCAGGTTATTCAGAAAACCATTAATACACTGAATGATACTGGCTCAATGGAAGCGGTCTGCTTCCTGACTGAACTGCACGTCAAAGGCCGCAATAACTACTGGAAAGTGCGTCAGGCTGTCGAGACGGCAAAAGAGACGCTATACAGTTTTGATCAACTAAAAACGAATAAGACCGAGCCGCGTCGTCCGCTGCGTAAAATGGTGTTCAACGTACCGACTCGCCGTGAACTTACCAGTGGTGAGCGTGCGATCCAGCACGGTCTGGCGATTGCCGCAGGGATCAAAGCGGCGAAAGATCTCGGCAATATGCCGCCAAATATCTGTAACGCCGCCTACCTCGCCTCCCAGGCACGCCAGTTGGCTGACAGCTACAGCAAAAATGTCATCACCCGCGTTATCGGTGAACAGCAGATGAAAAAGCTGGGGATGCACTCCTATCTGGCGGTTGGTCAGGGTTCGCAGAACGAATCGCTGATGTCGGTGATTGAGTACAAAGGCAACGCGTCGGAAGATGCGAGCCCAATCGTGCTGGTCGGTAAAGGCTTAACCTTCGACTCCGGCGGTATCTCGATCAAGCCTTCCGAAGGCATGGATGAGATGAAGTACGATATGTGCGGCGCGGCGGCAGTTTACGGCGTGATGCGTATGGTCGCGGAGCTGCAACTGCCGATTAATGTTATCGGCGTGCTGGCAGGCTGCGAAAACATGCCTGGCGGTCGTGCCTATCGTCCGGGCGATGTGTTAACCACCATGTCCGGTCAAACCGTTGAAGTGCTGAATACCGACGCTGAAGGCCGTCTGGTGCTGTGCGATGTGTTAACTTATGTTGAGCGTTTTGAGCCAGAGGCGGTGATTGACGTGGCGACGTTGACGGGTGCTTGTGTGATCGCGCTGGGCCATCATATCACTGGCCTGATGGCGAACCACAACCCGCTGGCTCATGAGCTGATTGCCGCGTCTGAACAGTCTGGCGACCGCGCATGGCGTTTACCGCTGGGTGACGAGTACCAGGAACAGTTGGAGTCCAATTTTGCCGATATGGCGAACATTGGCGGGCGTCCTGGCGGGGCGATTACCGCAGGCTGTTTCCTGTCGCGCTTTACGCGTAAGTACAACTGGGCACACCTGGATATCGCGGGTACTGCGTGGCGTTCTGGTAAAGCAAAAGGCGCAACCGGCCGTCCGGTGGCGTTGCTGGCACAGTTCCTGTTGAACCGCGCCGGGTTTAACGGCGAAGAGTGATTGCATCAAGAATTATTGTTCTTGCCGGATGCGGCGTGAACGCCTTATCCGACCTACACACAGCACTGAACTCGTAGGCCTGATAAGACGCGACAGCGGCGCATCAGGCAATGTTGTTATTGTCGGATGCGGCGTGAACGCCTTATCCGGCCTACACGCAGCACTGAACTCGTAGGCCTGATAAGACGCGACAGCGGCGCATCAGGCAATGTTGTTATTGTCGGATGCGGCGTGAACGCCTTATCCGACCTACACACAGCACCGAACTTGTAGGCCTGATAAGACGCGACAGCGGCGCATCAGGCAATGCGGTGTATTACCTGATGCATATTTAAATCCACCACAAGAAGCCCCATATATGAAAAACGCAACGTTCTACCTTC
This sequence comes from Escherichia sp. 20412-1, assembly GCF_003027595.1. Lineage (NCBI taxonomy): Bacteria > Pseudomonadati > Pseudomonadota > Gammaproteobacteria > Enterobacterales > Enterobacteriaceae > Escherichia > Escherichia sp. 20412-1. The sequence goes on from NZ_PYQM01000028.1 coordinate 9,743, forward strand.
TGGACAATGACACCACCGTTGATGGCTTAAGCGCCGTTGAGCAACTGGTGTGTGAAATTGCCGCAGAACGTTGGCGCAGCGGTAAGCGCGTGCTCATCGCCTGTGAAGATGAAAAACAGGCTTACCGGCTGGACGAAGCCCTGTGGGCGCGTCCGGCAGAAAGTTTTGTTCCGCACAATTTAGCGGGAGAAGGACCGCGCGGCGGTGCGCCAGTGGAGATCGCCTGGCCGCAAAAACGTAGCAGCAGCCCGCGCGATATATTGATTAGTCTGCGAACAAGCTTTGCAGATTTTGCCACCGCTTTCACAGAAGTGGTAGACTTCGTCCCTTATGAAGATTCTCTGAAACAACTGGCGCGCGAACGCTATAAAGCCTACCGCGTGGCTGGTTTCAACCTGAATACGGCAACCTGGAAATAATGGAAAAGACATACAACCCACAAGATATCGAACAGCCGCTTTACGAGCACTGGGAAAAGCAGGGCTACTTTAAGCCTAATGGCGATGAAAGCCAGGAAAGTTTCTGCATCATGATCCCGCCGCCGAACGTCACCGGCAGTTTGCATATGGGTCACGCCTTCCAGCAAACCATCATGGATACCATGATCCGCTATCAGCGCATGCAGGGTAAAAATACCCTGTGGCAGGTCGGTACTGACCACGCCGGGATCGCTACCCAGATGGTCGTTGAGCGCAAGATTGCCGCAGAAGAAGGTAAAACCCGTCACGACTATGGCCGCGAAGCCTTCATCGATAAAATCTGGGAATGGAAAGCGGAATCCGGCGGCACCATTACTCGTCAGATGCGTCGTCTCGGCAACTCCGTCGACTGGGAGCGTGAGCGCTTCACTATGGATGAAGGGCTTTCCAATGCGGTGAAAGAAGTTTTCGTTCGTCTGTATAAAGAAGACCTGATTTACCGTGGCAAACGCCTGGTCAACTGGGACCCGAAACTGCGCACCGCTATCTCTGACCTGGAAGTGGAAAACCGCGAATCGAAAGGTTCGATGTGGCACATCCGCTATCCGCTGGCTGACGGCGCGAAAACCGCAGACGGTAAAGATTATCTGGTCGTCGCGACCACCCGCCCGGAAACTCTGCTGGGCGATACCGGCGTCGCTGTTAACCCGGAAGATCCGCGTTACAAAGATCTGATTGGCAAATATGTCATTCTTCCGCTGGTGAACCGTCGTATTCCTATCGTTGGCGACGAACACGCCGACATGGAAAAAGGCACTGGCTGCGTGAAGATCACTCCGGCGCACGACTTTAACGACTATGAAGTAGGTAAACGCCACGCTCTGCCGATGATCAACATCCTGACCTTTGACGGTGATATCCGTGAAAGCGCCCAGGTGTTCGATACCAAAGGTAACGAATCTGACGTTTATTCCAGCGAGATCCCGGCAGAATTCCAGAAACTGGAGCGTTTTGCTGCACGCAAAGCGATCGTTGCTGCCGTTGATGCCCTCGGCCTGCTGGAAGAGATTAAACCGCACGACCTGACTGTTCCTTACGGCGACCGTGGCGGCGTAGTTATCGAACCGATGCTGACCGACCAGTGGTATGTACGTGCCGATGTACTGGCGAAACCGGCAGTTGAAGCGGTTGAGAACGGCGACATTCAGTTCGTACCGAAGCAGTACGAAAACATGTACTTCTCCTGGATGCGTGATATTCAGGACTGGTGTATCTCTCGTCAACTGTGGTGGGGTCACCGCATTCCGGCATGGTACGACGACGCGGGTAACGTTTATGTTGGCCGCAACGAAGATGAAGTGCGCAAGGAAAATAACCTTGCCGCCGACGTCGCTCTGCGTCAGGACGAAGACGTTCTCGATACCTGGTTCTCCTCTGCGCTGTGGACCTTCTCTACTCTTGGCTGGCCGGAAAACACCGACGCCCTGCGTCAGTTCCACCCGACCAGTGTGATGGTATCTGGCTTCGACATCATCTTCTTCTGGATTGCCCGCATGATCATGATGACCATGCATTTCATCAAAGATGAAAATGGCAAGCCGCAGGTGCCGTTCCACACCGTTTACATGACCGGTCTGATTCGTGATGACGAAGGCCAGAAGATGTCCAAATCCAAGGGTAACGTGATTGACCCGCTGGATATGGTCGACGGTATTTCGCTGCCAGAACTGCTGGAAAAACGTACCGGCAATATGATGCAGCCACAACTGGCGGATAAAATCCGTAAGCGCACCGAGAAGCAGTTCCCGAACGGTATTGAGCCGCACGGTACTGACGCCCTGCGCTTCACCCTGGCGGCGCTGGCTTCTACCGGTCGTGACATCAACTGGGATATGAAGCGTCTGGAAGGTTACCGTAACTTCTGTAACAAACTGTGGAACGCCAGCCGCTTTGTGCTGATGAACACTGAAGGTCAGGATTGCGGCTTTAACGGCGGCGAAATGACCCTGTCACTGGCAGACCGCTGGATCCTGGCGGAGTTCAACCAGACCATCAAAGCGTACCGCGAAGCGCTGGATAGCTTCCGCTTCGATATCGCCGCAGGCATTTTGTATGAGTTCACCTGGAACCAGTTCTGCGACTGGTATCTGGAGCTGACCAAGCCGGTAATGAACGGTGGAACTGAAGCCGAACTGCGTGGTACTCGCCATACGCTGGTGACCGTGCTGGAAGGTCTGCTGCGCCTCGCGCATCCGATCATTCCGTTCATCACCGAAACCATCTGGCAGCGAGTGAAAGTACTGTGCGGCATCACTGCCGACACCATCATGCTGCAACCGTTCCCGCAGTACGATGCGTCTCAGGTTGATGAGGCGGCGCTGGCTGACACCGAGTGGCTGAAACAGGCGATCATTGCGGTGCGTAACATCCGCGCGGAAATGAACATCGCACCGGGCAAACCGCTGGAGCTTCTGCTGCGTGGTTGCAGTGCGGATGCAGAGCGTCGCGTAAATGAAAACCGTGGCTTCCTGCAAACACTGGCGCGTCTGGAAAGCATCACTGTGCTGCCTGCCGATGACAAAGGTCCGGTTTCCGTTACTAAGATCGTCGACGGTGCTGAGCTGCTGATCCCGATGGCTGGCCTCATCAATAAAGAAGATGAGCTGGCGCGTCTGGCAAAAGAAGTGGCGAAGATCGAAGGCGAAATCAGCCGCATCGAGAACAAGCTGGCGAACGAAGGCTTTGTATCCCGCGCACCGGAAGCGGTTATCGCGAAAGAGCGTGAGAAGCTGGAAGGTTATGCGGAAGCGAAAGCGAAACTGATTGAACAGCAGGCGGTTATCGCCGCGCTGTAATACCCACCGTGAAAACGAAGGCCGGAGCATGCTCCGGCCTTTTTATTTAGATAAACGGAACATACGGCATAATACCGCGAGATATCCACATTAACGGCCCGCTATCCTGCGGTTTGTCATCATTGGTTAATTCCAGCGAATCAAGGTCACCCTGAACATGGGTATTATTGGCAATCCAGCCAACCATCCACATTTTCAGCCAGGGATAAGCCAGTCCACAGGTGATTGAAGCCCCCATTAATATCGCAAACATGCGCAGAAGCATACCGAAGGTGGTAACAGACGAATGGAAATGAATTGTTCCATTTGCCAGTGTCAGATTATTCAGAAACAGACCGCGTAACGTGGCATAGAGATAACTGGCAAAAACAAGAATCGCCACAAAATACAGGAAATAGGAAGCCATAATCTGCGGGTAATATTGCAATATAAGATCACTACCCGCACCAGCCCGCCCTAACATAGTCATCATCATTAATTGCTGAAATACTGGCGCAATCATAATACCAATGACAATGATGAAAGGAACCATGGTTAATATTGCGAGCATACATCCTTTAATGCATTCTTTTACGTTTACCTTAATAGAGAACTGATGAGTGCCAAAGGTCGCGTTATTACCCAGCAACGGCATCCATTTGCTATAGGTAATACCGTGGACAACACCCAATCCGACGGCTGAAAGTAAACTTAACACCACTAAATTAAAGACTAATCCTCCTATTGATGTCATAACTTGCGCAATAAGGTATAGCGCTAACCAAAAAGCTAACGCCAACAGAACAGGCAGACCTAACATCACCCACCATGCACGGAGCATGGAGCAGTTAAAGCCAAAGCGAATACCATTCAGTGAGGTCATGTTCGCCTGATATTGCAGACTCTTCACTGCCATGCAAGGAATACCGCAGATCAAGAGGGCAAACAGGAAAAAACCAAGCACAAAGTGTTGGCCTGAAAAACAAAAAATACTGAAAAAATAAACGATCATAATAAGTAACATGCTAACAAAAATGGCACCACCTGTTCCCTTATAACTAAATGGTTGCCCCTTGAGTGTCACATGTTGATAAATATAACGACGGCATTTCACTAATGCCCACGGCCCATATATTCCCAGCGTAATAATTGTCAGTAAAAAATTCACAAGACAAATAAGAAAATACTCACCACCCTTGCCTGTAAAAACAAATGCGTGACGAGGATTATCTTTCCCGACGTTTACACCATTCATGAACTATATCCCTAAAATAAATTCCATTCATACAGATAATAAATCCAGTACAATAATACTGGTACGCCTAGAATACGCCTTCTCAAAGAGATATATGCTTAATATTTTCTGATTTATCTTCTTCTTGCACCGCATAAGCGAGGGTGGTATTAAAGTGAGCTATAAATCATACATTTGAAATTGAGCTATGCTATGAATGTTGTCGCTTCTCCCGCGCTCCGTTTGCGCAAACTTACCGCCACCGATAATCCTGCTATTGCCAGTGTCATCCGCCAGGTGTCCGCAGAGTACGGTCTGACCGCTGATAAAGGCTATACCGTTGCCGATCCCAATCTCGACGAGCTGTATCAAATGTACAGTCAGCCTGGCCATGCGTATTGGGTGGTTGAATACCACGGCGAAGTGGTCGGCGGCGGCGGAATTGCACCATTAACCGGAAGTGAGTCAGACATTTGCGAATTACAAAAAATGTATTTTCTTCCTGCTATTCGCGGCAAAGGGCTGGCAAAAAAACTGGCCTTAATGGCGATGGAGCAGGCGCGAGAAATGGGCTTCAAACGCTGCTATCTGGAAACAACCGCTTTTTTGAAAGAAGCGATTGGTTTGTATGAACATTTAGGTTTTCAACATATCGACTATGCGCTTGGCTGCACGGGCCATGTCGATTGTGAAGTGCGGATGCTGCGCGAACTGTAAAAAAATGCCCGCTAGTGTGTGCTATCGGGCATTTTAATCAATTAATTAATGGCGAACACCGTCATCATCTTCGTCGACAAAATCTTCATCGTCGCCTTCTTCACCGTTAGGATCTTCAAAGTAAGTCCCCCAACCGTCGTATTCAACGTCGAATTTCTCTGCCAGGTTCATCAATTGCTCAACCTGAGCATCGATCAGATCGGCATTCAACGCGCATTCGCTGATGATGTCACAGCAAATCACGATATCACCCTCTTCAACTTCCAGCTCTTCTGGATCAGTCACTTCATAGCCGAGTTTAAATGCTTCAACCGCCGCTTTTTCCAGGGTTTCCAGATCGTCTGCGGAAAGGTGATGCTCGATGGTGTACAGCGCGTCTGGATCGCTACCATCTTCCAGTAATTCTTCAATAATCAAACGCGTTTCTTCACGCTGTTCTTCCAGTTGTTCCGGGTTTGCCATGGCTTATTCCTCTTAATGTCCTGCCGATACTCTTATTGTCACACACCACTGACATTGCCTCCACCTTTGTGATAAAGATTTATGCCTCAGGCTTGCAAATAAATATTCACCCATATAAATTGAATTTTAATTCATTAGGCATTAGCCACAGGAGGGATCTATGTCCGGGTTTTATCATAAGCATTTCCTGAAATTACTCGATTTCACACCCGCTGAAATCAACAGCCTGCTTCAGTTAGCCGCGAAGCTGAAAGCCGATAAGAAAAACGGTACTGAAGAAGCCAGACTCACGGGTAAAAACATCGCGCTCATCTTCGAAAAAGACTCGACACGTACCCGATGCTCTTTCGAAGTTGCCGCATATGACCAGGGCGCTCGCGTCACTTATCTCGGCCCCAGCGGCAGCCAGATTGGTCATAAAGAGTCGATTAAAGATACTGCCCGCGTGCTTGGACGCATATATGACGGTATTCAGTATCGCGGCTATGGTCAGGAGATCGTCGAAACGCTGGCAGAATACGCTGGCGTGCCGGTCTGGAACGGGCTGACCAATGAATTCCATCCAACGCAGTTGCTGGCAGATCTGCTGACCATGCAAGAATATTTACCGGGTAAAGCGTTCAATGAAATGACGCTGGTCTACGCCGGAGATGCCCGCAACAACATGGGCAATTCGATGCTGGAAGCTGCTGCGCTGACTGGCCTGGATTTACGCCTGGTGGCACCGCAGGCGTGCTGGCCAGAAGCCTCGCTGGTTGCGGAATGTCGCGCGCTGGCACAACAGAACGGCGGGAATATTACACTGACAGAAGATATCGCGGCAGGCGTTAAAGGCGCAGACTTTATCTATACCGATGTGTGGGTGTCGATGGGGGAAGCGAAAGAGAAATGGGCAGAACGTATTGCACTGCTGCGTGATTATCAGGTAAACAGCAAAATGATGCAGTTGACGGGTAATCCCGAAGTCAAATTCCTGCACTGTCTGCCCGCATTTCATGACGATCAAACCACGCTTGGCAAGAAAATGGCAGAAGAATTTGGCCTGCATGGTGGGATGGAAGTGACGGATGAGGTCTTCGAATCTGCCGCCAGCATTGTTTTTGATCAGGCGGAAAACCGTATGCATACCATCAAAGCAGTGATGGTCGCGACGCTTGCCAAATAACACCAGTACCGGAGGCGGCGTAACGTCGCCACCGGTATAATCCGCTTATACCATCTGCATCTTCACAACCGCTTTGCGAACCCTGGCTGGCTCGCCCACTGCGCACAGTGGCTTGTGCACTTCACCCGGATAGAACACGACAAAGTCCCCTTCATTGAGGATGACGGTCTTCTCTTCAACGCCTTCCGGCAAAAAGGCGATGTCTTTATCTGCTAACCAGTCAGTATCCGGTGTACCCGCAGGTTGCGTGCTAAAGGTCATGCCCTCCTGCCCTTTTAACACAATTTGAATGTCGAGATAGCGAGCATGATACTCTGCGCGACGCGCTTCATACGGCTCGGTCATATCTTCAGAGATAAGATAAAACAGACGGTTGCCTTCGATATCGTGCTTACCCTTTGGCGTTTCTGCCGTAACGTGCGCTTTAATATGCTCAATCGCCTGGCGTAACTCTTCCGGCAACCATTGCTGGAGATTATGAATATTTCCGATGATCATTTCTTTCCTTTCCTCAATTAAAACATTGTTTCATTTCTCTTGTTATACGTAATTCCTTATAGCCATACCAGTATTTTTTGCCGCCTGATTGCGCCAGCGCATATTTTCCTGCCCGTTCCCGCGCCATCCCACCTTATGTTATAAATTCAAATTTAAAGCATATAAATTCACAACAATCGTTTACCTGGGGAATTTTTTGCATTAATCGCTTGATCCCACTTTCTGGCTGAGTATAATGCCGGACAATTTGCCGGGAGGATGTATGGTTCAGTGTGTTCGACATTTTGTCTTACCGCGTCTGAAAAAAGACGCTGGCCTGCCGTTTTTCTTCCCGTTGATCACCTATTCCCAGCCCCTCAATCGAGGGGCTTTTTTTTGCCCAGGCGTCAGGAGATAAAAGATGGCTAATCCGCTATATCAAAAACATATCATTTCCATAAACGACCTTAGTCGCGATGACCTTAATCTGGTGCTGGCGACAGCGGCGAAACTGAAAGCAAACCCGCAACCAGAGTTGTTGAAACATAAAGTGATTGCCAGTTGCTTCTTCGAAGCATCAACCCGCACCCGCCTCTCTTTCGAAACCTCGATGCACCGCCTGGGTGCCAGCGTGGTGGGATTCTCCGACAGCGCCAACACGTCATTGGGTAAAAAAGGGGAAACGCTGGCCGATACCATTTCAGTTATTAGTACCTATGTCGATGCGATTGTGATGCGCCACCCGCAGGAAGGTGCGGCGCGCCTGGCCACCGAGTTTTCCGGCAATGTACCGGTACTGAATGCCGGTGATGGTTCCAACCAACATCCGACGCAAACCTTGCTGGATCTGTTCACGATTAAGGAAACTCAGGGGCGTCTGGACAATCTCCACGTCGCAATGGTCGGTGACCTGAAATATGGCCGTACCGTGCACTCTCTGACCCAGGCGCTGGCAAAATTCGACGGCAACCGTTTTTACTTCATCGCCCCGGATGCGTTGGCAATGCCGCAATACATTCTGGATATGCTCGATGAAAAAGGTATCGCCTGGAGTCTGCATAGCGCCATCGAAGAAGTGATGGCGGAAGTGGATATTCTGTATATGACCCGCGTGCAAAAAGAGCGCCTGGATCCGTCTGAATACGCCAACGTGAAAGCGCAGTTTGTCCTGCGCGCCAGCGATCTCCACAACGCCAAAGCCAATATGAAAGTACTGCATCCGCTGCCGCGCGTTGATGAGATTGCGACAGATGTTGATAAAACGCCGCACGCCTGGTACTTCCAGCAGGCAGGTAACGGAATTTTCGCTCGCCAGGCGTTACTGGCACTGGTTCTGAATCGCGATCTGGTACTGTAAGGGGAAATAGAGATGACACACGATAATAAATTGCAGGTTGAAGCTATTAAACGCGGCACGGTAATTGACCATATCCCCGCCCAGATCGGTTTTAAGCTGTTGAGTCTGTTCAAGCTGACCGAAACGGATCAGCGCATCACCATTGGTCTGAACCTGCCTTCTGGCGAGATGGGGCGCAAGGATCTGATCAAAATCGAAAATACCTTTTTGAGTGAAGATCAGGTAGACCAACTGGCATTGTATGCACCGCAAGCCACGGTAAACCGTATCGACAACTATGAAGTGGTTGGCAAATCGCGCCCCAGCCTGCCGGAGCGCATCGACAATGTGCTGGTCTGCCCGAACAGCAACTGTATCAGCCATGCCGAACCGGTTTCTTCCAGCTTTGCAGTGAGAAAACGCGCCAATGATATCGCGCTCAAATGCAAATACTGCGAAAAAGAGTTTTCCCATAATGTGGTGCTGGCCAATTAATTGCGGTTGGTAATAAAAGTCTGGCTCCCTATAATGAGCCAGACTTTTTACCGCTGTAATAAAGGAGAAATCATGAGCAAAACTATCGCGACGGAAAATGCACCCGCAGCTATCGGTCCGTATGTTCAGGGCGTTGATCTGGGCAGTATGATCATCACCTCCGGTCAGATCCCGGTAAACCCGAAAACGGGCGAAGTTCCGGCAGACGTAGCCGCACAGGCGCGTCAGTCTCTGGATAACGTAAAAGCGATCGTGGAAGCGGCTGGCCTGAAAGTGGGCGATATCGTTAAAACCACCGTTTTTGTAAAAGATCTGAACGACTTCGCAACCGTAAATGCCACTTACGAAGCGTTCTTCACCGAGCACAATGCCACCTTCCCGGCACGTTCTTGCGTTGAAGTTGCCCGTCTGCCGAAAGACGTGAAGATTGAGATCGAAGCGATCGCTGTTCGTCGCTAATCTCTTTCAAAAAGATAATCCAGGTTTCGCGCCTGGATTATCTGATTCAACCACGGAGGGTTGAAGATGGCTAAAGCCCGTTTCACTGATGAACAAATTGCTGAAATTTTACAGCAGTCAAAAAAGGGTGCACCTAATAAGGATTTATGTGAACACTATCAATTTAGTGTTAGTACGTTGCGGCGCTGGCAAGAACAGCACGCAGAAGGCGTAAGAAGTGAATTAAAAAAAATAGAATCCAAAGCGCAAATCGTCTTTCTGCTTTTCTTTGCTGTCTCCATTATACTCACGCTTATATTTGGCAAGCCTACAGGTGGATGGGTAATACCGCCTTTATTACTTTATTGTGTTTATTATATCCGCCTGTATCGCAACATCTCCTCCAGACACATTAAAAAAGAAGACATCTATCTCTCTCGTTCGGTAAATAAAAGCTATAGCGCCCTTTATAATTTGAGCTGGACGTTTATTTGTTTTTTTATTTTTGCAGTAATCTATTTTTTTGTGCAGATTTTTTCGTAGGTGACTGACCTGAAAGAATATTTCAGGTCAGTCTCATCACTGACTTACTGCCAGCCGTAACGACGGCTATAGAACCCTTTCACCAGTTGCGTTAATGTCATATACCCTGCCAGAATCGCAATTAGCCACGGGAAATAGCTTAACGGCAACGCCTGCAGTTGCAGATAACTGGCCAGCGGCGAGAACGGCAATGCGATCCCCACAACCATCACGATCACGGTCATGATCATTAACGGCCACGATGCGCGGCTCTGAATAAACGGAACACGGCGGGTACGGATCATATGTACAATCAGCGTTTGCGACAGTAACCCCACCACAAACCAGCCCGACTGGAACAGCGTTTGCGTTTCCGGCGTGTTGGCATGGAATACCCACCACATCAGGCAAAACGTCAGAATATCGAAGATCGAACTGATCGGTCCGAAGAAGATCATAAAGCGCCCCAGATCCGCCGGATTCCAGCGCTGCGGCTTTTGAATTTGCTCGTCGTCGACGTTATCAAACGGGATCGCCACCTGTGACACATCGTACAGCAGGTTCTGAATAAGCAAGTGTAACGGCAACATCGGCAGGAAAGGCAAGAAAGCACTCGCCACCAGCACGCTGAACACATTACCGAAGTTAGAACTCGCCGTCATTTTGATGTATTTCAGCATGTTGGCGAAAGTGCGACGTCCCTCAATAACCCCCTCTTCCAGCACCATCAGGCTTTTTTCCAGCAGGATGATATCAGCCGCTTCACGAGCAATATCTACCGCGCCGTCCACGGAAATTCCAATATCCGCAGCGCGTAAGGCGGGCGCATCATTTATTCCATCGCCCATAAAGCCAACCACATGCCCTTCACGCCTCAGTAAGGTCACAATGCGTTCTTTATGCATCGGCGTCAGGCGCGCGAACAGCGTGGTACGTTGCGCGAGATTTGCCAATTCGTCATCAGTTAGCGTTTCAATATCACTACCAGTAACCACTTCTCCCGCGTCCAGCCCCACTTCATGGCACACTTTCGCCGCCACTAACTCACTGTCGCCAGTAAGGATCTTCACGGTAATTCCACTGGCTTTTAACGCCCGCAGAGCCGGAGCCGTTGTCTCTTTTGGCGGATCAAGAAAAGCGATATATCCTTCGAGGATCAGATCGGATTCATCAATCCGCTGGTAATCTCCTTCACGCGCTGGCAGGTATTTCGTCGCCACCGCAACCACGCGCAGCCCCTGACGGTTCAGCGTATCAGTAACCCGTTTAATCTTGCGTAACATGGTGTCATCAAGCGGGACAATCTCGCCATTGTGACGCACCTGCGAACACACATTGAGGATCTCCTGCAATGCGCCTTTGCAGACCAGTTGATGGTGTTCGGCATTTTCTGCCACTACTACCGACATCCGGCGGCGCTCGAAATCGAACGGAATTTCATCCACTTTCTGCCAACGACAGGCCAACAGACGGGCAGACTCTCCATCGATGCCTTCCAGCACCGCCGTATCGAGCAGGTTTTTAAGCCCGGTCTGGTAATGGCTGTTCAACCACGCACTATGTAGCACCCGCTCGCTGGTTTTACCGGAGATATCGGTATGATTCTCCAGCACAATTTTATCTTGCGTCAGGGTGCCTGTTTTATCAGTGCACAGAATATCCATAGCGCCAAAGTTCTGAATGGCATCCAGATGTTTGACGATCACTTTCTGTTTCGACAGCTTGACTGCGCCACGTGCCAGCGTCGAAGTGACAATCATCGGCAACATTTCCGGCGTTAAGCCTACCGCAACCGAAAGCGCGAACAGCGCTGCTTCCCACCAGTCACCTTTGGTGTAACCGTTGATGAGCAGCACCACCGGCGTCATCACCAGCATAAAGCGAATCAGCAATATGCTGACGCGGCTGATCCCTTGTTGAAAGGCGTTCGGCTCGTTTTCCTGCTCGCTGACACGCCCCGCCAGTTGACCAAACCAGGTATTAGCGCCTGTAGCAATCACCATTGCTTGTGCCGTGCCGCTCACCACGGTGGTGCCCATAAAACACAAAGTGTCGCACTCCAGCGGATTACAGTGCTCTGACTGGCGGGTAGTTGCGGCTTTTTCAACGGGCAGAGACTCACCGGTTAACGACGCCTGAGCGATGAACAGATCGCGCGCCTGCAAAATACGTAAATCGGCCGGGATCATATCCCCCGCCGCCAGTTTAATAATATCGCCAGGCACTAACTGGTCGATTGGGATCTCCAGCCAGCCATTTTCCCCTTTGTCGTTAATTACACGCAGCACCGTCGCGGTATTGCTGACCATCGCTTTCAGGGCATCTGCCGCTTTAGTGGAACGCGCTTCCTGAATAAAGTTCAGCAGCGTGGAAATAGCCACCATTAACGCGATCACACCTGCAGCAAATAAATCCTCCGTGGCATAAGAAATACCGCCGAGAATGGTGAGCAATATATTAAAGGGGTTGCGATAACAGACCCACAAATGTACCCACCACGGAGACGGTTGTTGCGCAGGTAATTTATTTTCACCATGTTGTTCGCGGGCTAATTCCACTTCCGCCTGATTTAACCCTTCCGGATGGGTGTCGAAGGTTTTCCATAATTCCTCTTCTGGCATTACCGCCATTTTCAGGCAATGCGCACTTAAGGAAGGGGGGATCGGAATATTCGCTGTCTGTTGCGCGCCAGGCAACGGATCGCGATGAACCAGACGAGAAGGTAAATGGCGAATGAGCCGGGTAAAAATTTCTTTAAACATAGGAAGTCCCTCCGCACCCTGTAAGCATGGTGCAGAAAATATCTTCAGGCGTTGCAAAGCCTTACCTGAAGGTAATAAAAATGAGCTGGGACGTTAAAACGTCACGGCCTTACGCATCCGGTAACGCCGTGAAAAGACAGGCTTACCGGAAAAGTTTTAATCTCCGTCGAGGGAGAGGCGTGGGATCAGGTTCCATATAACCTCCGGTAAGTGAAAAATAGCGCCAGGAATCCAATAATATTGGTAGCATTTATGCCGATATAATACCTGCAGACAACTAAACCAACGATAAACCAGACTTTGCCCATTGCGGTATGCACAGGTAAAGTTAGGCTCAAATAATTAAACCGCAAGTTACGGGGCAACAGGATGCAAAATCGGCTGACCATCAAAGACATCGCGCGCTTAAGCGGCGTGGGGAAATCCACGGTTTCCCGGGTGCTGAATAACGAAAGCGGCGTGAGTCAGCGCACACGTGAGCGCGTGGAAGCAGTGATGAATCAGCATGGATTTTCCCCTTCCCGCTCCGCACGCGCCATGCGTGGGCAAAGCGATAAAGTCGTCGCCATTATCGTTACCCGTCTGGATTCGTTATCAGAAAATCTCGCCGTTCAGACCATGCTGCCTGCATTCTATGAACAGGGCTACGACCCAATCATGATGGAAAGCCAGTTTTCACCACAATTGGTCGCAGAGCATCTGGGCGTTCTGAAACGTCGTAATATTGACGGCGTGGTGCTGTTCGGTTTTACCGGCATAACGGAAGAGATGTTAGCCCACTGGCAGTCATCACTGGTGCTGATGGCACGTGACGCAAAAGGCTTTGCTTCAGTCTGTTATGACGACGAAGGGGCGATCAAAATCCTGATGCAGCGACTGTATGACCAGGGGCACCGCAATATCAGCTATCTCGGCGTGCCACACAGTGACGTCACTACCGGTAAGCGACGCCATGAGGCCTATCTGGCATTTTGCAAAGCGCATAAACTGCATCCCGTCGCCGCTCTGCCGGGCCTTGCCATGAAGCAAGGCTACGATAACGTGGAAAAAGTGATTACGCCTGAAACCACCGCGTTGCTGTGCGCAACCGACACGCTGGCACTTGGCGCAAGTAAATACCTGCAAGAGAAACGCATTGACACTCTACAGTTGGCGAGTGTTGGTAATACGCCGTTGATGAAGTTCCTCCATCCGGAGATCGTCACCGTTGATCCCGGCTACGCTGAAGCCGGACGCCAGGCGGCCTGCCAGTTGATCGAGCAGGTAACCGGACGCAGCGAACCCCAACAAATCGTCATCCCCGCCACCCTTTCCTGATCGTTGACTGAACGATAATTTGTGATCTTCGCTGCGTTTCGGGAACGTTCCCATTTTTAATATTCTCTTCCCACGATATTCTGCCATCAACCAAATATGTCATCTGCCACGGGGCTTTACGATGAGCAAAGTGAACCAAACGGATATCGACCAGTTGATTGAACTGGTCGGCGGGCGCGACAATATCGCGACGGTGAGCCACTGTATTACACGCCTGCGCTTTGTCCTCAACCAACCGACCAATGCCAGACCGAAAGAAATTGAACAATTACCAATGGTGAAAGGCTGCTTCACCAATGCCGGGCAATTTCAGGTGGTCATTGGCACCAACGTTGGCGATTACTATAAAGCGCTGTTGGCGAGGACTGGTCAGGCGCAGGTCGATAAAGAGCAGGTGAAAAAAGCTGCACGGCAAAATATGAAATGGCATGAACAGTTGATCTCCCATTTCGCAGAGATCTTCTTCCCGTTGCTACCGGCGCTAATTAGTGGTGGTTTGATCCTCGGTTTTCGCAATGTGATTGGCGATCTACCCATGAGCAACGGGCAGACGCTGGCGCAAATGTACCCTTCTCTAAAAACGATCTACGATTTTTTGTGGTTGATCGGTGAAGCGATCTTCTTCTACCTGCCAGTCGGAATCTGCTGGTCAGCGGTGAAAAAGATGGGTGGCACACCGATTCTCGGTATCGTACTTGGCGTGACGCTGGTTTCTCCACAATTGATGAACGCCTATCTGCTCGGGCAGCAGGTGCCAGAAGTATGGGACTTTGGCATGTTCAGCATCGCTAAAGTGGGCTATCAGGCACAGGTGATCCCGGCACTGCTGGCCGGGCTGGCGCTTGGCGTTATTGAAACCCGCCTTAAGCGCATCGTGCCAGATTACCTCTATCTGGTGGTTGTGCCGGTCTGTTCGTTGATCCTCGCGGTGTTCCTTGCCCATGCACTTATTGGTCCCTTTGGCCGCATGATTGGCGATGGCGTTGCCTTTGCGGTACGCCACCTGATGACCGGCAGCTTTGCGCCGATTGGTGCGGCATTGTTTGGCTTCCTGTACGCCCCGTTGGTGATCACCGGCGTACACCAGACCACGCTTGCTATTGATTTGCAGATGATTCAAAGCATGGGTGGCACGCCAGTGTGGCCGCTGATTGCACTGTCGAATATCGCTCAGGGCTCCGCCGTGATAGGTATTATCATTTCCAGCCGCAAGCACAATGAACGCGAGATCTCCGTGCCTGCCGCGATCTCCGCCTGGCTTGGGGTCACAGAGCCGGCAATGTACGGCATCAACCTGAAATATCGCTTCCCGATGCTGTGCGCGATGATTGGTTCTGGTGTGGCGGGATTGTTATGCGGCCTGAACGGCGTCATGGCGAACGGCATCGGTGTTGGCGGTCTGCCGGGCATTCTCTCTATTCAGCCGAGCTACTGGCAGGTGTTTGCGCTGGCAATGGCTATCGCCATCATCATTCCGATTGTACTCACCTCGTTTATCTACCAGCGGAAATATCGCCTGGGTACGCTTGAAATTGTTTAATTTTCTTCGGGGCGCACTTGCGCCCCCTCGCATTTGCAGGAATAACCTAATGACTAATCTTCCCCACTGGTGGCAAAACGGCGTTATCTACCAGATTTATCCAAAGAGTTTTCAGGACACCACCGGCAGCGGCACCGGCGATCTGCGCGGAGTCACCCTGCGCCTCGACTATCTACAAAAACTGGGGGTCGATGCTATCTGGTTGACCCCCTTTTATGTCTCTCCCCAGGTCGATAACGGTTACGACGTGGCGAACTATACGGCGATTGATCCCACGTATGGCACGCTGGATGATTTTGACGAACTGGTGGCGCAGGCGAAATCGCGCGGTATTCGCATTATTCTTGATATGGTGTTTAACCATACTTCTACCCAACACGCCTGGTTTCGCGAGGCGCTGAACAAAGAAAGCCCTTATCGTCAGTTTTATATCTGGCGTGACGGCAAACCAGGAATACCACCAAATAACTGGCGTTCTAAATTCGGCGGCAATGCCTGGCGCTGGCACGCAGAAAGCGAACAGTATTATTTGCATCTGTTTGCACCTGAACAGGCCGATCTCAACTGGGAAAACCCAGCAGTACGCACAGAACTGAAAAAAGTCTGTGAGTTCTGGGCCGATCGCGGGGTAGACGGGCTGCGTCTGGATGTGGTGAATCTGATCTCCAAAGACCCGCGCTTCCCTGACGATCTGGATGGCGACGGGCGTCGCTTCTACACCGACGGGCCACGAGTCCATGAGTTTTTGCACGAGATGAACCGTGATGTCTTTACACCACGCGGGTTGATGACCGTAGGTGAAATGTCCTCCACCAGCCTTGAACATTGCCAGCGATACGCGGCGCTGACAGGCAGTGAATTGTCGATGACCTTTAATTTTCATCACCTGAAGGTCGATTATCCCGGCGGTGAAAAATGGACGCTAGCTAAACCTGACTTTGTAGCGTTAAAAACATTGTTCCGCCACTGGCAACAGGGAATGCATAACGTCGCGTGGAATGCTTTGTTCTGGTGTAACCACGATCAGCCGCGCATTGTTTCTCGCTTTGGCGATGAAGGTGACTACCGAGAGCCTGCGGCAAAAATGCTGGCGATGGTGCTGCATGGTATGCAGGGAACGCCTTATATTTACCAGGGGGAAGAGATTGGCATGACCAATCCGCATTTCACACGCATTACCGATTACCGCGACGTGGAAAGCCTCAACATGTTTGCCGAACTGCGCAACTGCGGGTGTGACGCCGAAGAGTTATTGGCGATCCTCGCCAGCAAGTCCCGCGATAACAGCCGCACGCCAATGCAATGGAACAACGGCGATAACGCCGGGTTTACTACCGCCGAACCGTGGATTGCCGTGTGTGATAACTATCGGGAAATCAACGTGGAAGCCGCGCTGGCCGATGAATCTTCGGTGTTTTACACCTATCAGAAATTAATCGCGCTGCGTAAACAAGAACCCATTCTGACATGGGGCGATTACCAGGATCTGCTGCCAAACAGCCCTGCATTGTGGTGCTATCGCCGCGAATGGCAGGGGCAAACCTTATTGGTGATTGCCAACCTTAGCCGCGACATACAACCCTGGCAGCCAGGGCAAATCCGCGGCGACTGGCAACTGTTAATGCACAACTATGAAGAAGCCTCCTCTCAACCGGGAGCCATGACATTACGGCCTTTTGAGGCTGCCTGGTGGTTGCAGAGATAATTCTTCTCCTGGCCCCGGCAAAGCGAGCATTTTCGGGGCCTTACATGGCAGCACATTGTTTTTGTTGGTTTTTTAAACAGAAAATTATTAAAAATTTACACATCGCTGTAGCGCCCGTCATCCGTACACTCTGCTTTTTACTTTGAGCTAAATCAAAAAAAGCTCAAACATCCTTAATGCAAAGCACTATATATAGACTTTAAAATGCATCGCAACCCAATATGTTGTATCCGTCGACTATACTTGCATCAAGATACACACCAACTAAGCCGACATAATTGTGGATAAGGCAGATTGGGACTGCTGTAACTCCCCGTAAAAAGAGCCAAATAAACCGGGGCGCACTTCCCAATTTTCTGTGTATAACCTGTTCTTAAAAATATGGAGCGATCATGACACCGCATGTGATGAAACGAGACGGCTGCAAAGTGCCGTTTAAATCAGAGCGCATCAAAGAAGCTATTCTGCGTGCAGCTAAAGCAGCGGAAGTCGATGATGCAGATTATTGTGCCACTGTTGCCGCTGTCGTCAGCGAGCAAATGCAAGGCCGCACCCAGGTCGATATCAACGAAATCCAGACTGCAGTTGAAAACCAGCTCATGTCTGGCCCGTACAAACAACTGGCTCGTGCTTACATCGAGTACCGTCATGATCGCGACATTGAACGTGAAAAACGCGGTCGCCTGAACCAGGAGATCCGTGGCCTGGTCGAGCAGACCAACTCTTCGTTGCTCAATGAAAACGCCAACAAAGACAGCAAGGTGATTCCGACCCAGCGCGACCTGCTGGCCGGGATTGTTGCTAAACACTATGCACGCCAGCATTTGCTGCCGCGTGACGTGGTTCAGGCGCATGAGCGTGGCGATATTCACTACCACGATCTCGATTACTCGCCGTTCTTCCCGATGTTCAACTGCATGTTGATCGACCTGAAAGGTATGTTGACCCAGGGCTTTAAGATGGGGAACGCCGAGATTGAACCGCCGAAGTCGATCTCTACGGCAACCGCAGTAACTGCACAGATTATCGCCCAGGTTGCCAGCCATATTTATGGCGGCACCACCATTAACCGTATCGACGAAGTTCTGGCACCGTTCGTCACTGCCAGCTACAACAAGCACCGTAAAACAGCGGAAGAGTGGAGCATTCCAGACGCTGAAGGCTACGCCAACTCTCGTACCATCAAAGAGTGCTACGACGCGTTCCAGTCGCTGGAATATGAAGTGAATACCCTGCACACAGCCAACGGTCAGACGCCGTTTGTCACCTTTGGCTTTGGTCTGGGTACTAGCTGGGAGTCGCGTCTGATTCAGGAATCTATCCTGCGTAACCGTATCGCGGGCCTCGGTAAAAACCGTAAAACTGCCGTGTTCCCGAAACTGGTGTTTGCGATCCGCGATGGCCTGAACCATAAAAAAGGCGATCCGAACTACGACATCAAACAACTGGCACTGGAGTGTGCAAGCAAGCGCATGTATCCAGACATTCTGAACTACGATCAGGTGGTTAAAGTTACCGGGTCGTTTAAAACGCCAATGGGTTGCCGCAGCTTCCTCGGCGTGTGGGAAAACGAAAACGGCGAGCAGATCCACGATGGACGTAACAACCTCGGCGTAATCAGCCTTAACCTGCCGCGTATTGCGCTGGAAGCAAAAGGTGATGAAGCCACCTTCTGGAAGCTGCTGGATGAACGCCTGGTGCTGGCGCGTAAGGCGCTGATGACCCGTATCGCCCGTCTGGAAGGCGTGAAAGCGCGCGTGGCCCCAATCCTCTATATGGAAGGTGCCTGTGGAGTACGTCTGAATGCTGATGACGACGTTTCTGAAATCTTCAAAAACGGTCGTGCATCGATTTCGCTGGGTTATATCGGGATCCACGAAACGATTAATGCGCTGTTCGGCGGCGAACATGTTTACGACAACGAGCAACTGCGTGCGAAAGGTATTGCCATTGTTGAACGTCTGCGTCAGGCGGTGGATCAGTGGAAAGAAGAAACCGGCTACGGTTTCAGCCTCTACAGTACGCCGAGTGAAAACCTGTGCGATCGCTTCTGTCGTCTTGATACTGCGGAGTTTGGCGTGGTGCCGGGCGTGACCGATAAAGGTTACTACACCAACAGTTTCCACCTCGATGTTGAGAAGAAGGTTAACCCGTACGACAAGATCGACTTTGAAGCGCCTTATCCGCCGCTGGCGAACGGTGGCTTCATTTGCTACGGCGAGTATCCAAATATTCAGCACAACCTGAAGGCGCTGGAAGATGTCTGGGATTACAGCTATCAGCATGTGCCGTATTACGGCACCAACACGCCGATCGATGAATGCTACGAATGTGGCTTTACCGGTGAGTTTGAGTGCACCAGCAAAGGCTTCACCTGCCCGAAATGTGGTAACCATGACACCTCCCGTGTGTCGGTGACTCGCCGCGTGTGCGGGTATTTAGGCAGTCCTGATGCGCGTCCGTTTAACGCCGGTAAGCAGGAAGAAGTTAAGCGCCGCGTTAAACATTTGGGCAATGGGCAAATCGGTTGATCTTCACTCTGCGGTAAGCAAATGCCGGATGCGACGCGAAAGCGTCTTATCCGGCCTACACGCGGACTGATAAGCCAGGCAAAAATGAATTACCATCAATACTATCCTGTCGACATCGTTAACGGCCCCGGCACTCGCTGCACCCTGTTTGTCTCCGGGTGCGTCCATGAATGTCCTGGCTGCTATAACAAAAGCACCTGGCGGGTAAATTCCGGTCAACCGTTTACCAAAGAAATGGAAGACCAGATCATCAACGATCTGAACGACACCCGCATCAAACGCCAGGGTATTTCCCTCTCCGGCGGCGACCCGCTGCACCCACAAAACGTGCCGGATATTTTAAAACTGGTACAACGCATCCGCGCCGAGTGCCCTGGTAAAGATATCTGGGTATGGACAGGCTATAAACTCGACGAACTCAATGCTGCGCAAATGCAGGTTGTTGACTTGATTAACGTGCTGGTCGACGGCAAATTTGTGCAGGATTTAAAAGATCCGTCCCTGATCTGGCGCGGTAGCAGCAACCAGGTGGTGCATCATTTGCGGTAATCGCTCATCCAGCCGTTTATCCGCCTCATCATAAACGGCTGAGTTCTCTCTCTTACCAATAGCTATCACCAACACGAGCAACGCTTTATCATTGACCTGATAGACCAGACGATATCCCAGTGTTCGAAGCTTAATTTTGTAGCAGTCCGGCAAATCCCGCAGTTTAGCCGATGGATTGCTCGGCCTTTTCAGCACATTCTCAAGCTTTTTTAAAATTGTTCCCGGACTGCCACGCCCAGCTTTTGCCACTCTTTCAGCGCTCGCGGATCAAAGGCCAGCTCATAGTTCATCCAGTCGAACCTTAATGGCCTCTTGTGGGTTGGCCAGTCGTTCCCTGACAGTGCGTAACAAGGCTTCTTCGCTATCACTGACAGTGAGCGTTTTTACCGGCATTCGCCCATTTTCCGCAACGTACTGAAACAACAGTCGCACTGCTTCAGTAGGCGTGATATTTAATTTTTCCAGCACCGCATAAGCCTCATTTTTCAGTTTGTCATCCAGGCGGACGTTAAGTGTGGCCATTATGCCTCCGGTAATTACGAAAAGTGTAATGCATTATAGCATTACATATGCATTACATTCATTTATGGAAAACGCCTCGCAAAAATGGGGCTACGCACAAGACAATGGTCGTGTTGACAGTAAATTCTGCGTGGGATTTATGAAAGGAGAAGAGCGTTGGGCGGTGATGTTTCACCGCCCAATCCAGCATTAACGATACTTCTTGTGATAGGTGTTGCGGGTGGTTTTCAGTTGCTCTGCGGCGGCCTGTGCTTCTTTGACTTTACCTTCGTTCGCCAACTTCAGCGCGTCGTCAATCTGGCCGACCAGAATGTCGAAACCGTGACGGAAATCTTTCATTTCCGGACTGTCTGGCGATTTACCTTCCAGCTTCGGCGGCGTTGCTTTTTGCGCATCCAGCGCCGCGGCGCGCATTTTGGTTAACGCATCTTTGACTTGCGCCGCGTTATCCGCTTTTTCGACCACTTTTAAATTGTCGTTGAGGGTTTCCATATTGCCTTCCAGATCAGCGGCAAACGACGCCGAACTGAATACCAACGAGGAGACTGCAAGAATAGCTAACAGGCTTTTACGCATTGCTCACTTCCTTCCATTTTTCTTATTAAGATTCGGCGCGGCAGGTCGCGCCAGTTTTTTACTGCCCGGCGATTTTCATCTCCGGCAACAGTACAGAACCACACTGTATATTGCTGCGTGTTTCAATATCGTTACCGACGGTGACAATATTGCGCCACATATCTTTTAAATTACCTGCGATGGTGATTTCGCTAACCGGATACTGAATTTCGCCGTTTTCTACCCAGAAACCCGCGGCACCACGGGAATAATCACCGGTAATTGCGCTCACACCCTGGCCCATCAATTCTGTCACCACCAGCCCGGTGCCCATCTCTTTGAGCATCTGCTCGAAGCTCAGACCTTGCCCGGCAATACGCCAGTTGTGGATACCGCCCGCATGACCGGTACTTTTCAGCCCCAGCTTGCGCGCAGAGTAGGAAGTCAGCAGCCACTGAGTCAGGATGCCATCTTTGATGATATCGCGACGCTCGGTGCGCACACCTTCACTGTCGAATGGCGTGGATGCCAACCCTTTTAGCAGATGCGGGTGTTCTTCAATGGTCAGCCAGTCAGGCAAAATTTGTTTACCGAGCGAGTCGAGCAGAAAAGTCGATTTGCGGTAGACCGCACCACCGGCAATCGCGCCGACCAGATGACCAAACAGCCCCGTGGCAACTTCATTGGCAAAAATTACCGGCGCTTTCATAGTGGAGAGTTTACGCGGTGACAGGCGCGATAAAGTACGGCGGGCGCAGTCTGCCCCGACCCATTCCGGCGTTTGTAGATCGCTCATCGCGCGACCAATGGTGTAGGCATAATCACGCTCCATATCGCCGTTCTCTTCGGCAATCACGCAACTGGAGAGTGAATGGCGCGTTGAACAGTAGCCCTGCAACATGCCGTGGCTGTTACCAAATACTTTTACCCCGTAGTGGCTGTTAAAACTGCCGCCTTCGGTATTGGTGATGCGTTTGTCCGCCTTTAACGCAGCCTGTTCAGCACGGGCCGCCAGTTCAATGGCTTCATCCGGAGAGACTTCCGCAGGGTGGAACAAGTCGAGATCAGGCGCGTCAAAGGCCAGCAACTCTTTATCTGCCACGCCTGCGTAGGGATCTGGCGAGGTATAACGGGCAATATCCAGCGCCGCCTGTACGGTGCGGGCAATGGCCTGCGGGCTTAAATCGGTGGATGATGCACTACCTTTGCGGTTCTGGTGATAAACGGTGATCCCCAGCGCGCCATCGCTATTGAATTCGACATTCTCCACTTCACCATAACGCGTGCTTACGCTAATGCCGGTGGTCTTGCTGACGGCAACTTCTGCACCGTCCGATTTGCCTGAGGCCAACTCCAGCGCAGTCGAAACTGCTTCTTCCAGAATCTTGCGCTGCGCTTCAACTTGAGAGATTACTTTCATTGCAAGTGCCATAATGTAGAGAGTTTCTCTGAAGTCTAACAGAGAACCGTTTTTCAGTGCGCATCTTAACTGGTAACATTAGCCTCTTTTTTTAAGGAGCCTGACATGACTAAGCAGCCCGAAGACTGGCTCGACGACGTTCCCGGTGATGATATCGAAGACGAAGACGATGAAATTATCTGGGTCAGTAAAAGTGAAATTAAACGCGATGCCGAGGAGTTAAAACGCCTGGGTGCGGAAATTGTAGATCTGGGGAAAAACGCGCTGGATAAGATCCCGCTAGATGCGGATCTGCGCGCAGCTATCGAGTTAGCCCAGCGTATTAAGATGGAAGGCCGCCGCCGCCAGTTGCAGCTTATCGGTAAGATGCTGCGCCAGCGCGATGTAGAACCGATCCGTCAGGCGCTGGATAAGCTGAAAAACCGCCACAACCAGCAGGTTGTGCTGTTCCATAAACTGGAAAACCTGCGCGATCGTTTGATCGACCACGGTGATGATGCCATCGCTGAGGTATTGAACTTGTGGCCAGATGCCGATCGTCAGCAATTACGTGCTCTGATCCGCAACGCGAAGAAAGAGAAAGAAGGGAACAAGCCGCCGAAATCCGCACGACAGATTTTCCAGTATCTGCGTGAGTTAGCGGAGAACGAAGGGTAAGTTTTGTTGCTGATGTGAGTATGGTTTGCCGGATGCAGTACACCGCCAGATCTGTAGGCCTGATAAGACGCGTCAAGCGTCGCATCAGGCGCTATGCTCAAATGCCGGATGCGGCGTGAACGCCCTATCCGGCCTACAAAAGCACGTTGCCCCTGTAGGCCTTATAAAACGTCTCAGGGTTACTGCGCGGCTTCCGCCTTCTTCGCCAGACCATCCAGCAGTTTCTGATGAATACCACCAAAACCGCCGTTGCTCATCACCAGAATATGGTCGCCAGGCTGGGCGGTTTTCACCACCATATCTGCCAACGCATCGACATCACCACTCCAGTGTGCAGGCTGAATACAGGCTTCCGCCACTTCGGCTACCTGCCACGGAATATGCGCCGGTTGCAACAGGAAGACTTCATCGGCACGACCTAACGACGGTGCTAAATCATCTTTGCAGACGCCCATCTTCATGGTGTTCGAGCGTGGTTCCAGCACGGCAATAATACGCGCCGTACCACCAACTTTACCGCGCAGCGCCGCCAGCGTTGCCAGAATTGCCGTCGGGTGATGGGCAAAATCGTCATATACCGTCACGCCATTTGCTTCACCACGCAGTTCCAGACGACGACGAGCGTTGATAAATGACCCCAGCGCATTAGCAGCATCTGCCGGAGCAACACCAACATGACGGGCCGCAGCAATCGCCATCAGACCGTTGTGCATGTTATGTTCCCCCACCAGCGACCATTTCACTTCACCCACTTTTTCACCATCCAGCAAAACTTCCCATTCGGAAGCGTCGGTGGTCAGCTTTTTCGCCTGCCAGTGTCCCTGCTCGCCCACCAGCTCCTGCTCGCTCCAGCAGCCCATCGCCATGGTCTGTTTCAGGTTGATGTCGTTTTCCGGCCAGATAATACGGCCCTGCCCCGGAACAATACGTACCAGATGGTGGAACTGTTTCTGGATCGCTTTCAGGTCATCGAAAATATCGGCGTGATCAAACTCAAGATTATTGAGGATCAGCGTGCGCGGGCAGTAATGAACAAACTTAGAACGTTTGTCAAAGAAGGCGCAGTCATACTCATCCGCTTCGATAACAAAGAAGTCGCTTTCGCCCAGACGCGCCGAAACCTCAAAGTTTCCAGGTACACCGCCGATCACAAAACCCGGTTTATAGCCGCACTGTTCCAGAATCCAGGTCGCCATTCCCGCGGTAGTAGTTTTGCCGTGTGTACCAGCAACGGCCAGAACCCAGCGGTCACGCAGCACAAAATCGTGCAGCCACTGTGGACCTGACATATACGGAATGTTTTTTTCCAGTACCGCTTCCACACACGGATTTCCACGGGTCATGGCATTGCCAATAATCACCAAATCCGGCTGCGGATCGAGCTGGCTGGCATCGAAACCCTGAATCAGTTCAATGCCTTGCTTCTCAAGTAAGGTGCTCATCGGCGGATACACATTGGCGTCCGAACCCGTTACTTCATGGCCCAACTGGCGCGCCAGAATCGCCAGACCACCCATAAACGTGCCACAAATTCCTAAAATATGAATGCGCATACGTCATTATCCTTTTTTAATCTACCGCTCATTTTACGCATATGTCGGGCAAGTGAGAAACGCATTTCAGGATAATCCGTAATTTGCTGGCGCGATTCACCTGAGCGCAACATTCAGATTATTTGTTAAGATTGTTGCGGTCGCTTTACTCCATAAACATTGCAGGGAAAGTTTTATGAAAACGTTAGGTGAATTTATTGTCGAAAAGCAGCACGAGTTTTCTCATGCTACCGGTGAGCTCACTGCTTTGCTGTCGGCAATAAAACTGGGCGCCAAGATTATCCATAGAGATATCAACAAAGCCGGACTGGTTGATATCCTGGGTGCCAGCGGTGCTGAGAATGTGCAGGGCGAGGTGCAACAAAAACTCGACCTGTTCGCTAATGAAAAACTGAAAGCCGCATTGAAAGCGCGCGATATCGTTGCGGGCATTGCATCTGAAGAAGAGGATGGGATTGTCGTCTTTGATGGGTGTGAACACGCAAAATACGTTGTGCTGATGGACCCCCTGGATGGCTCGTCCAACATCGATGTTAACGTCTCTGTCGGTACTATATTCTCCATCTACCGCCGCGTCACGCCTGTTGGTACGCCGGTAACGGAAGAGGATTTCCTCCAGCCTGGTAATAAACAGGTTGCCGCAGGTTACGTGGTATACGGCTCCTCTACCATGCTGGTTTACACCACTGGCTGCGGCGTCCACGCCTTTACTTATGATCCGTCACTCGGTGTTTTCTGTCTGTGTCAGGAAAAAATGCGTTTCCCGGAGAAAGGCTCAACCTACTCCATCAACGAAGGAAACTACATTAAGTTTCCTAACGGCGTGAAGAAGTACATTAAATTCTGCCAGGAAGAAGATAAGTCCACCAACCGCCCGTACACCTCACGTTATATCGGTTCACTGGTCGCGGATTTCCACCGTAACCTGCTGAAAGGCGGCATTTATCTCTATCCAAGCACCGCAAGTCACCCGGACGGTAAACTGCGTTTGCTGTATGAATGCAACCCAATGGCATTCCTGGCGGAACAAGCAGGCGGTAAAGCGAGCGATGGCAAAGAGCGTATTCTGGATATCATCCCGGAAACCCTGCATCAGCGCCGTTCGTTCTTCGTCGGCAATGACCATATGGTTGAAGATGTCGAACGCTTTATTCGTGAGTTCCCTGACGCGTAATGGTCTAAAAACGCCGGAGCAGTCCGGCGTTTTTGCGTTTTAATTAACAAAAGTTAATTTGACGCGTTTAGAGACACGGAAATAGGGAACCCAGATAGCCAAATGAATGATATTTTTCAGCACACCCCATGCGTCTGAAAGATCAATTGTGGCATGAAGAAATTGTACTGCTCCCCAGATATCAGCAACATTCAATGCGAAGAGCGCCAGAAGAAGGGCAATATAGTAGTGAGGAAGTTGGCGTTTCTTATTAAAAAACAAAAAAGTAGTATAACTCACCAACAGAAATATCGTGGCACATCCGACCACTTCCAGATAAAGCAGAGTTCTGAGCGGTTCTTCCTGACTGCCCTGAGCAAGCCCCCATGTTCGTACAAAAGAATAAATGCTCGAAATAATCACCAGCACTAAAGAAATAGCAGGTAAATACAGCCAACCTCCAATCCCCGTAAGCTTTTTATCAGCACAACCTTTGCAATAATCGTCAGGTGGTAAAACAGCTACTCCACAACTTTTGCATGTTGTACTTAAATCCTCGCCTTCCTTTGCCCACATAAAAATATCCTTGTATATCAGTAAATTTACTCTTTTATTGTATTTTCCGGACTCACTCTTATTACTGGCGAACTCTGACGGTTCTCCCACAGCACCGTTAACCCACGCTGTAATGCAATGAAAATAAACAGCAAAATGCCGATGGCGATTTTCGTCCACCATGAACTCATCGTGCCGTCAAAGTTTATGTAAGTCTGAATGAGTCCCTGAATCGCTACGCCAAAAAGCGTTCCTAATACTGTCCCAACACCGCCGCTTAAAAGTGTACCGCCAATCACCACGGAGGCGATAGCGTCCAGTTCCACACCTACGCCTGCCAGCGCGTATCCGGCCTGGGTGTAAATAGAGAAGACAATCCCGGCCAGTGTCGCCAGTCCGGTGGAGAGCATATAAATGCGAATAGTGGTGCTGCGAGTAGAAATTCCCATCAGGTTTGCCGAAGTCGCGTTGCCACCAATGGCATATACCTGATTACCAAAACGGGTACGATGTGCGAGGAAAATACCAATAACCACCACCGCAAGCATCAGCAGCCCCATCGCGCTTAAGCGACCACCGCCGGGGATTTTCCACGCCAGGCTTGAGAGCGTTTCATAAATGGGATGGTTAATCGGGATCGACTCTTCCGAAACGAGATAGCTGACGCCGCGCAAAAAGAACATTCCTGCCAGGGTAATGATGAATGCCGGGATCTTCAGCGCGTCGATCAGAAGCCCCATAAATGCGCCGAAGGCACAGCCCATCACCAGTACCAGCGGGAAGGCCAATAGTGGCGAAAAGCCGAAGTCACCAATCACCTTTGCCAGAAACACGCCGGTAAAAGCGATCACCGAACCGACAGAAAGATCGATCCCACCGGAGAGGATCACAAAGGTCATGCCGACAGCGATGATCCCCAGAAAAGCGTTATCAGTCAGGATATTGCAGATCACCCGCGTGGAGGCAAAACCGGGAAACTGCGTCAGACAGTAGAGATAGCCCAACACAAAGACGCCGATGGTGATCATCAGTGGCAAGTTACGTTTTATCACGGCTACGCACTCCTTTAATCAGACTGATAAAGCGTTGCGACTGAACAATCAGCACGCAAAGCACCACCACAGCTTTCACCACCTGATTCATCTCCGGCGGAAAGCCCGAGAGCAAAATCCCGGTATTCATTCCCTGAATAATCAGCGCCCCCACCACCGAGAGCAGCAGGTTAAAGCGCCCGCCCATCAGTGATCCACCGCCGATCACCACCGCAAGAATGGCGTCCAGTTCCAGCCATAATCCAGCATTATTGGCGTCGGCACCGCGAATATCCGCCGCCACGATAATGCCCGCAATCGCCGCACACAGCCCGCTCAACACATAGGTGAGCATGACGATGATCCGCGTGTTCACTCCGGCATTTTTCGCTGCCCGAATGTTGATGCCAACAGCTTCAATAAACATCCCCAGCGCCGTTTTGCGAGCCAGCAACCAAAACAGAAGAAGTGTCAGCACTGCAATAATGACCGGCGTTGGCAGGAACAACAGCGATCCGCTGCCGAACCAGGAGAGATCCGGCGAGTTGAAAGTAACGATCTGTCCGGAGGTGATCAGTTGCGCCACGCCGCGCCCGGCAACCATCAGGATCAGAGTGGCGACAAACGGTTGAATTTTGAGGATCGCCACCAGAATGCCATTCCACAATCCAGCCAGAATGCCGGTGCCTAACGCACTGAGTAGCACAATCGGCACGCTATACCCCGCTACCGTCATCGCGGCCGTTGTGGCTCCGGCAATAGCCATCACCGCGCCTACGGAAAGATCGATGCCGCCAGTGGCGATCACCAGCGTCATGCCGATCGCCAGCAGCGCAACGGGAGCCGCGCGGTTAAGGATATCGATGGGACTCCCGAACAGACGCCCATCCTGAAGCACCACCTGCCAGAAATGCGGGGCGACCAGGCTATCGACCAGCAGCACCAGCAACAGCGCTGCCAGTTGCGGCATTCCCGTCGGCCAGCGAAAACGCCTTTTCGACGACGCGGTGTCAGGGAGAGATTGAGGCATCACACTGTTCTCCTTACGCCGCAATGGCGTTCATGATCGCCGGAACGGAAAGCTCTGCCAGCGGGATCTCTGCCACTTGTTTACGATCACGCATGATGATCACCCGATCGGCATAGCCCACCAGTTCTTCCAGTTCCGAGGAGATCACCAGCAGTGCCAGACCATCGGCGCACAGCGTTTCAATCAGGCGGATGATCTCGGCGTGGGCACCAACGTCAATACCGCGCGTTGGCTCGTCGAGAATTAGAAATTGCGGACGAGTCAGCAGCCAGCGTGAAAGCAACACTTTTTGTTGATTACCGCCAGAGAGGAACTCTATCGGCTGTTCCGTAGAAGGGGTGCGAATACCGAGCTGGCGGATAAATCGTTCTGCTATTTCCTGCTGTTCTTTGCGTGAAATCGGTCGCAGCCAGCCGCGCTGGGCTTGTAAGGCAAGGATGATATTTTCCCGTACCGAAGCGGCAGCAATAATGCCATCGGTTTTCCGGTCTTCCGGACAGAAACCAATACCCAGTACCGATGCATGATGCGGCGATCGCAGGGTTTGCGGTTTACCTTTGATCAACGCTGTGCCGCTGTCGGCGGGTTTGATACCGAAGATCACTTCCGCAGTTTCTGTACGTCCTGATCCCAGCAAACCTGCCAACCCGACGATCTCGCCGGGACGAATTTCCAGATCAAACGGCGCGATCGTCCCTTTCTTGCCGTAATTGTTAAACTCGGCAACAGGTTTGTCGCTCAACAATGTTCGCCCGGCACGCTGTAGCGCATGAGTGTCGAGTTCACGCCCCAGCATCATTTTCACCAGTTCGATCTGCGGAAGCTCGCGGGTTTCCCGACAGCCAACAAAGCTGCCGTTGCGTAAGACGGTGATCCGATCACTGACCTGGTATACCTGATCGAGAAAGTGAGTGACGAAGATCAGGCTGACGCCGCGATCTCGAAGCTGGCGCATCAGGCCAAACAGTAGTTCCACTTCCTGGGTGTCGAGGCTGGCGGTGGGTTCATCAAGGATCAGCACTTTGGCGGAGAGATCGATGGCCCGGCAAATGGCGACGATTTGCTGCATTGCCACCGAAAAACGGTTAAGCGGTTCGCGCACGTCGAGGGAGAAACCGTAGGATGCCATTAACCCGGTTGCGCGCTTTTCCATCTCTTTGCGCCGTAGCAAGCCGAAACGTTTGGGCTCACGGCCGATAAAGAGATTGTCGGCAACCGACATATTGGGTAACAGGTTGACTTCCTGGTAGACGGTGCCGATGCCAAGCTGTTGTGCATGGGCTGTGTTTTTCGGTGAGATGGCCTGGCCTTCCAGCCAGATTGTGCCGCGATCGGCATGGTAAACGCCGGTTAATGCTTTAATCAGCGTCGATTTTCCTGCCCCGTTTTCACCAAGCAGTGCCATAATTTCACCACGACGCAAGCTGAAGTCAACGTTATCTAACGCTTTGACGCCGGGGAAGAATTTGCTTAATCCTTCGGTACGGAGGATTTCCTGGTGTTGGTCGGTAGTCATAGCTCTCCCAGTGTAAAGCGGGCTCCTGGTAGGCCTCAATACCCCATATTTTTCTTCTTCTCTAACTCTTCTTTTGCGGTATCAGGCAGATAAAGGGTGGACTTAGTCAGCGTCAGCTTTTCAGGCATGGTGCCGTCTTTCTTGTATTTCTCCAGCGCGTCGAAAGCTGGGCCTGCCATGTTTGGCGTCAGTTCAACACTGGCATTCGCTTCACCATCAATCATCGCTTTGTAGATATCCGGCACGCCGTCGATAGAGCCTGTCAGAATATCTTTGCCCGGCTTCAGACCCGCTTCTTTAATCGCCTGAATCGCGCCTATTACCATGTCGTCGTTATGGGCGTAAACCATGCAGATATTTTTGCCGTTGTTTTCCGCTTTGATAAAGCTCTCCATAACTTCTTTGCCTTTACTACGGGTGAAATCACCGGATTGCGAGCGGATAATTTTGATATTTGGCGCATTCTTAATAGCTTCGGCAAAACCTTTCTTACGGTCGATGGCAACGCTCGCCCCAACGGTGCCTTGTAACTCAACCACGTTACACGGTTTACCGTTGACCTCTTTCACCAGCCAGTCACCAATCAACTTGCCTTCCAGAATGTTGTCAGCAGTAACGGTCGTCATATAGAGAGATTTGTCTTTCACATCGATGGAACGGTCGAGCAAAAAGACCGGAATTTCGGCATCTTTCGCCTCTTTTAATACTGGTTCCCAGCCCGTCGCCACCACCGGAGCGATAAAGATCGCATCCACACCTTGTGCGACGAAGGAACGTACCGCTTTAATCTGGTTTTCCTGCTTTTGCTGACCATCGGCAATTTTTAGCGTGATACCGCGCTTTTCTGCCTCACTTTTCGCCACGTTGGTTTCTGCGGCACGCCAGCCGGACTCCGATCCGACCTGCGAAAATCCTACGGTTAAGGGAGCGGCCAATGCCATAGACGACATGGCTGCTGAGACCGCAGAGACTACAAGTAAGCGTTTCCACATAGGGTTGTCCTCGTCGGGGTGATTATTATTGTTTAAAAGATGTTCGCGAAAAAACTATAGACAATCGGTCATGTAACAGATTGCGTTACTTCACACTTCAAAAAAGTAAATACATCGTTAATCACAAGTTTGTAATCGCTTTCATCTCGCTATGAAAAATGCGGCTACGGTTATGGATTTTCCTGCTCTGTAAACCGTCTTAAAGCTGGCGAAAAAGGAAAAAGAGGACGAAAACAAGCGAAGACATTCGGCGCGAGTTGGCTATAATACTCGGCACTTGTTTGCCACATATTTTAAAGGAAACAGACATGAGCTTACTCAACGTCCCTGCGGGTAAAGATCTGCCGGAAGACATCTACGTTGTTATTGAGATCCCGGCTAACGCAGATCCGATCAAATACGAAATCGACAAAGAAAGCGGCGCACTGTTCGTTGACCGCTTCATGTCCACCGCAATGTTCTATCCATGCAACTACGGTTACATCAACCACACTCTGTCTCTGGATGGTGATCCGGTTGACGTACTGGTCCCGACTCCGTACCCGCTGCAGCCGGGTTCTGTGATCCGTTGCCGTCCGGTTGGCGTTCTGAAAATGACCGACGAAGCCGGTGAAGATGCAAAACTGATTGCGGTTCCGCACAGCAAGCTGAGCAAAGAATACGATCACATCAAAGACGTTAACGATCTGCCGGAACTGCTGAAAGCGCAGATCGCTCACTTCTTCGAGCACTACAAAGACCTCGAAAAAGGCAAGTGGGTGAAAGTTGAAGGTTGGGAAAACGCTGAAGCCGCTAAAGCTGAAATCGTTGCTTCCTTCGAGCGCGCAAAGAATAAATAATTTCTTGTATACTCTAAATAATTCAAGTTGCAGGAAGGCGACAAGCGAGTGAATTCCCGGGCACCTACATAAGTAAGTGACTGAGGTGAGCGAACGCAGACACAGTACATGCAACTTGCAGCATGACGAGTATATCGTAATAACCCTGAACACCGGGCTTCGGTTAGTAAGGGTTTTTATTTTATATTGACACCTGTTTTGTCTTGCAAAAAACAACCGAACCCGGTGTTGGTAAGGCACAAAGCCCTTCTTATCACATGAATGGTAGACACGTGTTTGGGTAAAACATAGAGGTTCACCTGAAACCGTCATAATTTCATTCAATGCAGATCACGTTTTTTCTCTATACCGATTGAAAGACAACAACATCACTTAGATAATCTGTCGAAATAACCCATTTCTATGATGGCGTGCTACTGCGAAAGCAGGCAAGACCAAAATAGAAATGCTCTCCCGCCAAGGGGAGCATTTCTATTTTGGTCTTTTTTTTTGCCTCAACCCAGGGAACACTATGAACTATAACGAAACAGCAGACAAAATCCTCCACTCGGTGGGTGGTGCGGAGAATATCCGAATGCTCACCCACTGCGCGACCCGCTTGCGCATGGAGTTTAACGATCGCGCAAAGGTTAACGATACGCAGATTGGCGCTATCCCCGGCGTGATAAGCGTGGTGGAGAAAGGCGGTCAGTTCCAGATTGTTATCGGCAATGAGGTGCAGCAGGTTTATCGCCTGCTCAATAAGGCGCTGCCGGAGAAGAAAGGCCCCTCAAGCGGTGGCAAAAACGCCAAACCCACCGGTATCATCGCACGCATTATCAGCGTGATTTCGACCACCTTCACCCCAGTGATCCCGGCCATTACCGGCGCCGGGATGATCAAGGCACTGCTGGCTATCCTCAAACTAACGGGCGTGATTAGCGAAACCAGTTCAACCTATCAGCTACTCAACATTATTGCCGACGCGGCCTTCTTCTTCCTGCCAGTGCTGCTGGCCTACGGGGCATCGCTGAAATTTGAATGTAACCCGATTCTGGCGATGACCCTCGCGGGCGTACTGCTGCATCCGGGCATCGGCCAGATGCTGGCAGCGGGGAAAGCGGTTGATTTTGTCGGTATCAACGTCCTGCTTTCCGATTACGCCGGGTCAGTGCTGCCAATTATTCTGACGGTCTGGCTGATGTCGTGGGTGGAGCGCTTCGCGGAGAAGGTTTCGCCGTCGATCATTAAGTTCTTTGTTAAGCCGATGCTGATCCTGTTGATCACCGCGCCACTGGCGCTGGTGCTCGTCGGCCCTGCGGGTATTTTGCTTAACGATCTGGTGGCGGCTGGCGCGGGCGCTATTGATCGCCACGCCAGTTGGTTAATTCCGATGCTGATGGGCGCTCTGCAACCCTTCCTGATTATTACCGGCACCGCCTGGGCGATGACGCCAATCGCTACCGGTCAGTTGAGTAAAAACGGTTTTGAGATGATCAACGGGCCGGGAATGCTGGCGTCAAACGTGGCAATGGGCGCGGCGACGCTGTGCGTGGCGCTGAAAACCAAAAATAACAACCTGCGCCAGTTGGCCTCATCATCGGGCTTTACCGCGCTGCTGGGGATCACCGAACCGGCACTGTACGGGGTATTACTCAAGTTCCGCCGGGTACTGATTGCCGCGATGATCGGTGGCGGCTGCGCCGGGATTTATGCTGGTGTGAGCGGTCTGGTGCGCTATGCGTTTGTCTCCCCAGGACTTGCGGCGCTGCCGGCGTTTATCGGTGAAAACCCGATGAATATCGTTCATGCGCTAGTGACCTGTGCGATTTCTATCGTAGTAACCTTTGCCCTGACCTGGTTTATCGCCTTTAAAGATACGCCTGAAGAGCAAGAAGAGGTCAGCGAGGCTCCGCAGCCTGTCGTTAGCCCGAAAATTGAGGGTGAGATTGAAGTACTCAGCCCGCTGCGCGGTCAGGTGATGGCGCTGAACGAAGTGAATGATGATGTCTTTTCCGGTGGCCTGCTGGGAGAAGGCGTGGCGATCCAACCACAGGAAGGGGTTCTGCGTGCGCCGTTTAACGGTACTGTAATGATGTTTCTACCTTCCTGCCACGCCGTTGGTTTACAAAGTGAAAGCGGACTTGAGCTGCTGATCCATATCGGTATCGATACCGTTAATCTTAACGGCCAGCACTTTAGCTCATCGCTGAAAGTAGGCGACAAGGTGGAGGTCGGACAGGAGCTAATCCGCTTTGATATCCCCGCCATCGAACAGGCCGGGTATGACCTGATTACCCCGGTGATTGTGGTCAATGGCGACGAGCAGCACTCCCTGCGCCTTACCACCGCCGCGCAGGTCGATTACGGCGAACAACTGATGGTGCAATCCGCTAAGGAGGTGCAGGTATGATTTATCAAAAGAAAACGCAGTTCCCGGACGGTTTTCTGTGGGGCGCGTCCACTTCGGCCTATCAGGTTGAGGGCGCGTGGAATGAAGACGGTAAAGGACCGTCGGTAGTCGACATGCTCAGCCATCCGCCGGGAACGGCTGACTTCCGCATTGCCAGCGATCACTATCATCGCGTGGAGGAAGACGTAGCGCTGATGGCGCAGATGGGGCTGAAGGCCTACCGCTTTTCGGTGGCCTGGTCGCGGGTGATACCTGACGGTGATGGCCCGGTGAATCCGGACGGGTTAGCCTTTTATCACCGCCTGATCGACGCCCTGACACGCCACGGAATAACCCCCATCGTCACGTTGTATCATTTCGACTTGCCCTGGGCTCTGGAGTTGAAAGGCGGCTGGCTGAACCGCAAAACCGGGGAGGCGTTTGTTCGTTACGCCCGTCTGCTGTTCAGCGAGTTTGCCGATAAAGTCCCGCTATGGCTGACGATTAACGAACAGAACACCATGATCCTGCATCCCGGCGCGATTGGCGTACCCGCCAATCGTGAACTGCCGGATAAGAAGGCGCTGTACCAGCAGAATCATCATATGATGCTGGCTCAGGCGCAGATCTTCGCCCTGTGCCACCGCGAATTCCCCGGGCTGCGCATCGGCCCGGCGATAAACACCACTTCGATGTACGCCGAAAGTTGCAAACCGGAAGACGCTATTGCCGCGCATAACTGGGAAACGCTGCGCTGCTGGAGTTTTTTAGATGTAGCGGTACATGGTCGCTACAACGCCCTGGCGTGGGCGTATTTGCAGGATCGCGGCCTCGCGCCGGAAATGCAGCCAGAAGATGCGCTGATTTTGCAGCAGGGGCGGCCGGATTTTATCGCCATTAACTACTACTCAACCGCGACGATTGCTGCCAGCCGGGGCGATGGTGCCGATGTTGCCCCCCGCGCGGGCGATCAACAAATTATGCTGGGCGAAGAGGGCGTTTATCGGCCAGCGGAAAATCCGTGGGTCGGCAAAACGCCTTACGGCTGGGTCGTTGATCCGGTGGGATTGCGCCTGACGCTGCGTAAAGTGTGCGAGCGCTACGGCCTGCCGATTCTGATCAGCGAAAACGGTATGGGCGCACCGGATAAGCTGGAGCATGATGGGACGGTGAATGACGATTACCGTATCGCTTTCCTTGAAGCGCACATTGAGCAAATGCGTCTGGCAATTGCTGACGGCGTCGAGCTGATGGGCTACTGCCCATGGGCAGCAATTGATGTGGTAAGCACTCACCAGGGATACGCTAAGCGCTACGGTTTTATTTATGTCGATCGCGGCGAGGATGATCTGAAGAGTTTGCAAAGGATCCGCAAACGCAGTTTCTGGTGGTATAAGGATGTCATCGCGCAAAACGGTAACCACAACGAGTCTCAGAGATGATTGTTCAGAAGGTGCTCAATAATAGCCTGGTGCTCTCCCTTGATGACGATAACAGGGAAGTTATCGTCATGGGGAAAGGTATTGGCTTCAACAGCAGACCCGGGGACGAGATCGCCCCGGAGCAGATAGAGAAGCTATTTGTAACCCAGACGCTTGACGAACGCAGCGGCTATATTGAGGCACTTTCCGCTATACCGGATGAAGTCATCGAAATGGCTGCGATGATTATTTCCCGTGCCAACATGCAGCTTTCGAGCAAAGTTCGTGAGCAGATTTTCTTTACCCTTGCCGATCACCTGGCTTTTGCCATCGAGCGCAGCCGCAAAGGGATCACCATTCAAAACCGCCTACTACCGGAGGTCAGGCGGTTTTATCCACAACAGTTCCACATCGCCAGCGAGGCTGTAACCATTATTCGCCAGCAGTACGGTATTGAACTACCGGAAGAGGAAGCCGGGAATATCGCTTTTCATCTTGTGAATGGTCAGAGCGAAGGCGACGACGTAGCGCAAACCATGCAGTCAGTGAAAATGTTGAAGGATATTTTTAATCTCGTGCAGTACCACTTTAAGCAGGAGATCGACACTGAATCGATTAATTACTCACGTTTTCTTATCCATATGCAGTTTTTCCTTCAGCGTTTACAGGAGGGAGAACTGGATAGCTCGCGGGACAGTTTCCTGCTAGTGCAAGTGATTAAAGAGTATCCAGAAGCCTGGCAGTGTACGCTACTGATCCGCGATTATATCAAGGTTCAACTCGGTATCACCCTCAGAGGTAACGAACTGCTATGGCTCACAGTCCATCTGGTGAGGATAACTGGACTTGATGCATAAACAGGATGTCTCTGTTTAAATTGACGTATAACATTTGCTTTTGAGAACGCATCTTGCCTGTTCAGAGCCGCTTGCTGGAAATAAGCCGCTCCTGCTCATTCTCACCATTTAAATTGCAAGATGTTTTACCCCTGCGCATTAATGAACACCAGCAGCGTTTTTTATGCGTTAACAGATATAGAAAGCGACTCGGAAGGAAAAGAAACAGGCGGGAAAGTTACAAAACAGAATGCGTGTCGTCTCGCAAAAACAACGCCACCCGAAGGTGTAATGCCGATCAGTTAAGGATCAGTTGACCGATCCAGTGGCTGTGTAAGAATCCGGAAACGCTCACTCGTTTCCGGATTTTTTTATGCACATTGGACAGGCCCTTGATCTGGTATCCCGTTACGA
>NZ_PYQM01000029.1:0-45746 GCF_003027595.1 Escherichia sp. 20412-1
ACTATATCGTTGGATATTACAGCGCACTAAGACCGCACGAATATAACGGTGGATTACCCCCAAACGAATCGGAAAATCGATACTGGAAAAACTCTAACTCGGTGGCCAGTTTTTGTTGACCACTTCAAATCAGCCTTGGCGTGGGCATGACCCCAACGCTTTCTCACGATTTCTTTTCTAAGTTACCAGCCGTACTACAACCATTGCTGCATAGCGGCATTATGTTGGCAACCCTTAGCGCTGTTGTGCTGAACGTTTTCTTTAATGGCTATCAGCATCATGCCGATTTGGTGAAAGAATCTGTCTCTGATAAAGATTTAAAAGTCAGGACAGTACGTATGTGGCTTCTGATGCGCAAGCTGAAGAAAAATGAGCATGGTGAATAATATGAATCTTGTAATGCGCGCTATATTCAGCCTGTTATTGCTCTTTATGATCTCCATTCCTGTCATTTCTGACTGTGTTGCAATGGCTATTGAAAGTCGCTTCAAATATATGATGCTGCTTTTTTAGCTGACATTCCTCTGTCGGCATCCGCTCAAAACGGGCGGTTGCCGATAACACTCACTTGGTTAATCATTTAACATTTTAGTTATCTATAATGACGAATGATTAGAATTACATGTGAGAAATTATGCCAACGGAACACGTCATTTTACTGAATACACAGGGAGTCCCTTCGGGAACACTGGAAAAATATGCTGCACACACGGCTGATACCCCCTTACATCTCGCGTTCTCCTGTTGGCTATTTAACGCCAAAGGACAATTGCTGGTTACTCGCCGTGCACTAAACAAAAAAGCGTGGCCAGGTGTGTGGACCAACTCGGTATGCGGTCATCCGCAACTGGGTGAAAGCAATGAAGAGGCGGTGATCCGCCGTTGCCGCTATGAACTGGGCGTAGAAATAACACCACCCGAACCGGTTTATCCAGACTTCCACTATCGCGCCACTGACCCGAATGGCATTGTCGAAAATGAAGTATGCCCGGTATTTGCCGCACGAACTACCAGTACGTTACAGCTCAACGATGATGAAGTGATCGATTATCAATGGTGTGATTTAGCGGAAGTATTACGCAGTATTGATGCCACACCGTGGGCGTTCAGTCCGTGGATGGTCATGCAGGCGACAAACAGCGAAGCCAGAAAAATGTTGTCAGCCTTCGCGCAACAAAAATAAAAAACCCCGACAAATGCCGGGGCTGTGTGCTTACGCGTAAGGCTTATTTTACCGGACGCATCGCCGGGAACAGAATCACGTCACGGATAGTGTGGCTGTTGGTGAACAGCATAACCATACGGTCGATACCAATACCCAGGCCTGCTGTCGGCGGCAGACCATGTTCCAGTGCAGTAACGTAATCTTCATCGTAGAACATTGCTTCATCGTCGCCTGCATCTTTTGCTGCAACCTGATCGAGGAAACGCTGTGCCTGATCTTCAGCATCATTCAGTTCGCTAAAGCCGTTACCGATTTCACGACCACCAATGAAGAACTCAAAGCGATCGGTGATTTCCGGGTTGACGTCGTTACGGCGCGCCAACGGAGAAACTTCTGCCGGATATTCAGTAATGAAGGTCGGTTGAATCAGATTCGCTTCTGCCACTTCGTCGAAGATCTCAGTGACGATACGACCCAGACCCCAGCTCTTCTCCACGTGAATGCCGAGAGATTCAGCAATCGCCTTCGCAGAGTCGAAGTTATCCAGATCCGCCATATCAGTTTCCGGACGATATTTCTTAATCGCTTCACGCATGGTCAGTTTTTCGAACGGCTTACCGAAGTCCAGCTTCACATCACCGTAAGTCACTTCAGTCTTACCGAGAATATCCTGCGCCAGAGTGCGGAACAGCGATTCGGTCAGTTCAATCAGATCTTTGTAATCCGCATAAGCCATATAGAGTTCCATCATGGTGAACTCTGGGTTATGACGCACGGAAATACCTTCGTTACGGAAGTTACGGTTGATTTCGAACACACGTTCAAAGCCACCAACCACCAGACGCTTGAGGTACAGTTCCGGCGCAATACGCAGGTACATGTCGAGATCCAGCGCATTGTGATGGGTAATAAACGGACGCGCTGCCGCACCGCCAGGGATCACCTGCATCATCGGGGTTTCAACTTCCATAAAGCCGCGGTTCACCATGAACTGACGGATGCCAGCGAGGATCTGCGAGCGAACTTTAAAGGTGTTGCGGGATTCATCGTTAGAGATGAGGTCCAGATAACGCTGACGATAACGCGCTTCCTGATCCTGCAAACCGTGGAATTTGTCCGGCAGTGGACGCAGTGCTTTGGTCAGCAGACGCAGCTCGGTGCAGTGGATCGACAGTTCGCCGGTCTTGGTTTTAAACAGCTTACCTTTTGCGCCGATAATATCGCCAAGATCCCATTTCTTAAATTGATCGTTATAAACGCCTTCCGGCAGATCATCACGAGCGACATATAACTGAATGCGGCCACCGACGTCCTGCAGGGTAACGAAGGAGGCTTTACCCATGATTCGACGAGTCATCATGCGACCAGCAACAGCCACTTCGATGTTCAACTCCTCCAGCTCTTCGTTCTCTTTGCCGTCGAAGTCTGTATGCAGTTGGTCAGAAGTATGGTCGCGACGAAAATCGTTCGGAAAAGCAACCCCCTGCTCACGCAGGTTCGCCAGCTTTTCGCGACGGGTTTTCAGTTCATTGTTAAGATCGGTTACCGCGTCAGTGCCTTGTACGTGTTGTTCAGACATGTTGGTTCCTTATAACCCAGCTTTCAAACTTGCTTCGATAAATTGATCCAGGCTGCCATCCAGCACTGCCTGCGTATTGCGGGTTTCCACCCCGGTGCGCAGATCTTTAATGCGGGAGTCATCAAGGACATAAGAACGAATCTGGCTGCCCCAGCCGATGTCAGATTTATTGTCTTCCATCG
Organism: Escherichia sp. 20412-1; assembly: GCF_003027595.1. Taxonomy (NCBI): domain Bacteria; kingdom Pseudomonadati; phylum Pseudomonadota; class Gammaproteobacteria; order Enterobacterales; family Enterobacteriaceae; genus Escherichia; species Escherichia sp. 20412-1. Next base: position 2,927 of record NZ_PYQM01000029.1, read on the forward strand.
CCTGTTTCTCAGCGTTCTTCTTCTGCATCTCCAGCTCATAAAGCTTCGCTTTCATCTGCTTCATGGCCTGGTCTTTGTTCTTGTGCTGGGAACGGTCGTTCTGGCACTGAGTCACAATCCCTGTCGGGATGTGGGTAATACGCACCGCAGATTCGGTACGGTTAACGTGCTGACCGCCCGCACCGGATGCGCGATAAACATCAATGCGCAGATCCGCTGGGTTGATTTCGATATCAATATCGTCATCTACTTCTGGATAAACAAATGCGGAACTAAAGGACGTGTGGCGACGGCCACCGGAGTCAAACGGGCTCTTACGCACCAGACGGTGAACGCCGGTTTCTGTGCGCAGCCAACCGTAAGCGTAATCACCGGAGATCTTGATAGTCACGGATTTAATACCCGCCACTTCACCTTCCGACTCTTCGATAATTTCAGTTTTAAAACCACGTGATTCTGCCCAGCGCAGATACATACGCTCAAGCATGCTCGCCCAATCCTGCGCTTCTGTACCGCCGGAGCCCGCCTGGATATCGAGGTAGCAATCGGCGCTGTCATATTCGCCGGAGAACATGCGGCGGAACTCAAGCTGCGCCAGTTTTTCTTCCAGGGCGTCGAGTTCAGCAACGGCTTCGTTAAAGGTTTCTTCGTCGTCGGCTTCTACTGCCAGTTCCAGCAGACCGGAAACATCTTCCAGCCCTTGTTTCATTTGGTCGAGAGTATCGACAACAGCCTCGAGGGAGGAACGCTCTTTACCCAGCGCCTGCGCACGCTCAGGCTCGTTCCAGACATCCGGCTGTTCCAGCTCGGCGTTTACTTCTTCCAGACGCTCTTTCTTGGCGTCGTAGTCAAAGATACCCCCTAAGAACGTCGGAGCGTTCCGTGAGGTCCTGAATGCGATTCTTTACCGGATTAATTTCAAACATGGTCTGATTTCTTTTATTGAGCTAGTCAAAATGCGGTGATAAGAGCGGGATTGTACCCAATCCACACTCTTTTTTATAGAGAAGATGACGCTAAATTGGCCAGATATTGTCGATGATAATCTGTAGATTGCGGTTGCCGCGAAACTCGTTGATATCCAGTTTGTAAGCCAGTTGCACTTCGCGCACGCCGTTATCTGGCCAAAGAGCCGTATCAACGTTAAACGCAATACCATCCAGTAGCGGGCCGCCGCCGACCGGTTCAACCATAACCTTCAGATGGCGCTCCCCCACCAGGCGCTGTTGCAGCAGGCGGAAATGGCCGTCAAACAGCGGTTCCGGGAACATCTGCCCCCACGGACCGGCATCACGCAGCAGTTGCGCGACTTCCATTGTCATCTCCGCTGCACTTAACGGGCCGTCTGACACAACTTCGCCTTGCAATAAAGAAGGATCAAGCCACTCGGTAACCAGCTCGCCAAAGCGTTGCTGAAAGAGTTCAAATTTATCCTCTTCCAGCGACAATCCTGCCGCCATCGCATGACCGCCAAACTTGAGCATCATGCCAGGGTAGAGCGTGTCTAACCGCTCCAGCGCATCGCGCATATGCAGTCCCTGAATGGAGCGACCGGAACCTTTCAGCGTACCATCACCTGCAGGCGCAAAGGCGATAACCGGACGATGAAAACGCTCTTTGATGCGCGAAGCCAGAATACCAACGACGCCCTGATGCCATTCAGGGTGATACATTGCCAGCCCGCCGGGCAGTGTATCGCGACTACGCTCCAGTTGCTCACACAGGGTCAATGCTTCGACCTGCATTCCCTGTTCGATCTCTTTACGTGTCTGGTTTAACGCATCAAGCTCATTGGCCAGAACGCGCGCTTCACCGATGTTGTCGCAAAGCAGCAACGCCACGCCAACGGACATATCATCCAGTCGCCCGGCAGCATTGAGACGCGGCCCCAGCGCAAAACCTAAATCGCTGGCAGCGAGTTTTTGCGGATCGCGATTTGCCACTTCCAGCAGAGCTTTAATCCCCGGTCGGCACTTCCCGGCACGAATACGGCTCATCCCTTGCCAGGTCAGGATGCGGTTATTGGCGTCCAGTGGCACAACATCCGCCACAGTCCCCAGAGCGACCAGATCCAGCAATTCCGCCAAATTGGGGATTGCGATGCCACGCTCATCAAACCATCCCTGATCACGCAAAAAGGTGCGTAACGCCAGCATCAGATAAAAGGCCACACCAACGCCTGCCAGTGATTTTGACGGGAACTCGCAGTCACGCAAATTGGGATTAATAATGGCTTCCGCCGCGGGTAACGTTTCGCCGGGTAAATGGTGATCGGTAACAATAACCGGAATGCCCAGCGAGCGAGCGTGTTCAACACCTGCGTGGGAAGAAATACCGTTATCAACCGTTACAATCAACTGCGCACCACGCGCATAAGCTTGATCGACCACTTCCGGACTTAAACCATAACCGTCTTCAAAACGGTTTGGCACCAGATAGTCGATGTTGTCACAGCCGAGAGAACGCATCGCCAGCACGCTAAGGGCTGTGCTGGTGGCTCCGTCGGCGTCGAAATCCCCGACCACAATAATTCGCGTTCCTTCACGAAAAGCGTTGTAAAGGATCTCAACAGCCTTTTCGACACCGCTCAGTTGCTGCCAGGGCAACATACCTTTAACACTGCGCTCCAGTTCCTGCGCGCTGCGCACGCCCCGACTGGCGTATAAACGGCGCAGCAAGGGGGGCAGGTCAGCGGGCAAGTCTGCCGTTTCGTCGACTTCACGACGACGAAGTTGTATCTGTTGTTTCACGCGAATTATTTACCGCTGGTCATTTTTTGATGTTCGTCGAGGAATGCTTTCATCTCTTTCGGCGGCTGGTAGCCCGGCACCAGAGTACCGTTATTCAGCACAACCGCCGGAGTACCACTAACACCAAGCTGTACGCCAAGTGCGTAATGGTCGGCAATATCGATATCGCAACTTGCCGGAGTAACAGCTTTGCCTGCCATTACGTCATCAAAGGCTTTGTTTTTATCTTTTGCACACCAAATGGCTTTCATTTGTTGCTCCGCCTGGCTTTCCAGCCCCTGACGCGGGAACGCGAGATAACGCACGGTGATCCCCAGCGCGTTGTAGTCAGCCATCTGCTCATGCAGTTTGTGGCAGTAACCGCAGGTAATGTCGGTAAACACGGTGATGACGTGCTTTTCTTGCGGCGCTTTGTAGATAATCATCTCTTTTTCCAGCGCATTCAGTTGCTTTAACAGCATCTGGTTGGTGACGTTGACCGGTGCCACGCCGCTAACATCATACATTGGCCCCTGAATGATGTGTTTACCGTCATCGGTGATATACAGCACGCCGCTGTTAGTTAGCACTGTTTTCATACCAGCAACGGGCGCGGGCTGAATATCGCTGCTTTTGATGCCCATTTTAGCTAACGTTTGTTGTATTGCCGCGTCATCCGCCTGAACAAAGCCAGAAAACGTCGCCAACAAAGTAAACAACATAAAACCTTTCTTCATAAATCATCCTGTTCTTTTCAGCTATCACGCCCGCGGGTGATGCTGTTGATGAAGTTGCCGCAGACGCTCAGTGGCGACATGCGTATAAATTTGAGTCGTGGAGAGATCACTGTGGCCCAGCAACATCTGCACCACACGTAAATCCGCACCATGATTTAACAAATGGGTGGCAAAGGCGTGACGCAGCACGTGCGGCGATAACTTTTCGCTGTCGATCCCCGCCAGCACAGCATAGTGTTTAATGCGATGCCAGAAAGTCTGCCGCGTCATTTGCTGCGCGCGCTGGCTGGGAAACAGTACGTCAATCGACACACCGTTTAACAACCACGGTCGCCCATGTTCCAGATAGGTTTCCAGCCAGTAGACCGCCTCTTCACCTAACGGCACCAGTCGCTCTTTGTTGCCTTTACCTATTACCCGCACCACCCCCTGACGCAAGCTGATATCACTCATCGTCAGACCGACAAGTTCAGAAACGCGCAACCCGGTAGCATACAACACTTCGAGCATCGCTTTGTCACGCAGTTCCAGTGGCTGATCCACCAGCGGTGCCTGCAATAACCTTTCGACCTGCGCTTCACTTAAATCTTTCGGTAAGCGCTGGGGTATTTTCGGTGAAGCAAGATGCGCACTGGGATCGTCTTCACGAAACTTTTCGCGGTAAAGATACTGGAACAATCGGCGCACCGCACTCAATAAACGGGCTGAACTGGTGGCTTTATACCCGCCCTCCAGCCGTTCTGCCAATAATGCCTGTAAGTCACCACTTTGCGCCGTTGCCAGCGTTAGCCCACGATGATGCAACCACTCCACCATCATTGACAGATCGCGGCGATATGCGTTCAACGTATTTTCTGCCAGATTTTTTTCCAGCCACAGGGCATCAAGAAATTGCTCGATGCGTGCCAAATCTTGTTTCACTTGCGCCCCTTACATTTCTCGTTTGATGCATTATGCCTTATTGTGCCGTGACTAAAACGATTCTGATACACTAGCCGCAAAAGCCACAGCAGAATCGAGAAGCTTACGTTATGAATATGGGTCTTTTTTACGGTTCCAGCACCTGTTACACCGAAATGGCGGCGGAAAAAATCCGCGATATTATCGGTCCAGAACTGGTGACCTTACATAACCTCAAGGACGACTCCCCTAAATTAATGGAGCAATACGATGTGCTCATTCTGGGAATTCCGACCTGGGATTTTGGTGAAATCCAGGAGGATTGGGAGGCCGTCTGGGATCAGCTCGACGACCTGAACCTCGAAGGTAAAATTGTTGCGCTGTATGGGCTGGGCGATCAACTCGGGTATGGCGAGTGGTTCCTCGATGCGCTCGGAATGCTGCATGACAAACTCTCAACCAAAGGCGTGAAGTTCGTCGGTTACTGGCCAACGGAAGGATATGAATTCACCAGCCCGAAACCCGTTATTGCTGACGGACAACTGTTTGTCGGCCTGGCGCTGGATGAAACCAACCAGTATGACCTCAGCGATGAGCGTATTCAGAGCTGGTGCGAGCAAATTCTTAATGAAATGGCAGAACACTACGCCTGATTTCCCTGACGGCTTAGCGTATTTGCTTCGCCGTCATCGTATCTCTTGCTGTAACAAAATTCGCCGTAAATCACGCCATTCGGCTTCGTCCATGCTGTCTGCTGCCAGCCACAAATGCTGACGTTTGCCGCTATCAGAACGTAAACGTAACATCATGCCGCTTTTAATCATCCACGGCGTTTTGACGATGCTCCATTCCTGTCCTTGCCAACGTAAACGCCCATCCATCAGCAGGCGAATCTCTCCCTGACGGGAATTAATGCGTCGCTGGCTGCGAACGCAATCAAACACCACCAGCGAAAGCAACACCAGCCATAGCGGGGTGTAACTAAGTGGCCATGGCATGAGTAAAATAACTGCGGCAACCAGCCCATGAATCAGCAGGGAAAGCCACTGCGCGCGCCAGGAGACGCGTAATTCAGATTGCCACAGGACCACGATCCCGGTTCCGTGTCTGAATGAGTCTGACCATCATTTCCAGTTCTGCATCGGCAGGTTTACCATGATTCATCAGCCAGTTGAACAGGTCCGGATCGTCGCATTCCAGCAGACGAATAAAGATGCGTTTTTCGTCATCGCTTAAGCTGTCGTACTCATGTTCGAAAAACGGCATGATTGAAATATCGAGTTCACGCATACCGCGGCGGCATGCCCAATGAATGCGGGCTTTGTTGTTAATATCCATTTTCTTCCTGTCTCACGAAAATCCAGTACCAGGATATTGTAACGTGTTTTTCGACTTCTTTTGCGGGAATATCGGTAAACACAATCGCGATCGCGAAATTAATCCACAACAATTCAATGGCTTCATTTTTTTGGAAGTCATCTCGCAAAGCGAATCAGAAGGCACGGATCGCGTAGTGAAAGCACTTGCAATGCCCCATAGCTCTTTTACCATTAGTCATTAATTACGCCGTTTGTAAAACAGGACTCCATTATGGCTTTTACACCTTTTCCTCCCCGTCAGCCCACGGCTTCTGCCCGTTTACCGCTGACGTTGATGACGCTTGATGATTGGGCGCTTGCCACCATTACCGGCGCAGATAGCGAAAAATATATGCAGGGCCAGGTAACGGCAGATGTCAGCCAGATGACCGAAGACCAGCATCTGCTTGCCGCGCACTGCGATGCCAAAGGTAAGATGTGGAGCAATTTACGTCTGTTCCGCGACGGCGACGGTTTTGCCTGGATTGAACGTCGCAGCGTGCGCGACAACCAGCTTACCGAACTGAAAAAATATGCGGTCTTCTCTAAAGTGACTATCGTCCCGGACGATGAACGTGTACTGCTCGGTGTTGCCGGGTTCCAGGCGCGCGCCGCGTTAGCGAATCTTTTCAGTGAGCTGCCGACTCAGGAAAAACAGGTAGTCAGAGAAGGCGCGACAACCCTACTTTGGTTTGAACATCCGGCAGAGCGTTTTCTGATCGTCACCGATGAAGCCACCGCCAATATGCTGACCGATAAACTTCGCGGTGAAGCGGAGTTGAACAATAGCCAACAGTGGCTGGCGTTGAATATTGAAGCGGGTTTCCCGGTGATTGACGCGGCCAACAGTGGGCAGTTTATCCCACAAGCGACGAATATTCAGGCGCTGGGTGGGATCAGCTTTAAGAAGGGTTGCTACACCGGACAAGAGATGGTGGCACGAGCTAAATTCCGCGGTGCCAACAAACGTGCACTCTGGTTGCTGGCGGGTAGTGCCAGTCGTGTGCCGGAAGTGGGTGAAGACTTAGAACTGAAAATGGGCGAGCACTGGCGTCGTACCGGAACCGTACTGGCGGCGGTAAAACTGGACGATGGTCATGTCGTGGTTCAGGTAGTCATGAATAACGATATGGAGCCGGACAGCATCTTCCGCGTTCGTGACGATGCGAATACGCTGCATATCGAGCCGCTACCTTATTCGCTGGAAGAGTAAATCTCTGTATCGCTCCTGGCATCTATTGCCTGATGCGGCGCTGACACGTCTTATCAGGCATGGGAGTGGGTATCTGTTTTCACAATGGGCACGCTACCCGTAAGCCGGATAAGGCGTTTTCGCCGTATCCGGCGGTTGTGCGCCAATTACGCCTGCCCAATATACAAATAGATCGCCAGGAAATGGCACACGCTGCCGCCGAGCACAAATCCGTGCCAGATGGCATGGTTGTATGGGATGCGTTTGCAGACGTAGAAAATTACGCCAAGCGAGTAAACCACGCCGCCTACCGCCAGTAAGGTAACGCTGCCCGCCGCGAGCTTCACTGCCATTTCATAAATAACCACCAGCGACAACCAGCCCATAGCCAGATAGGTCACCAGCGATAATATTTTAAATCGGTGCGCGATGGTCAGCTTGAACAGAATCCCCAGCAGCGCCATGCTCCAGATAACAATCATCAGCCCGCGCGCCAGCGGTGAATTCAGCCCCACCAGCAAAAAAGGTGTGTAAGTTCCGGCAATCAACAGATAAATGGCGCAGTGGTCAAATTTCTTCAGCCACATTTTTGCCCGTTGATGGGGAATAGCGTGATACAGCGTCGAGGCCAGAAACAGCAGGATCATACTACCGCCATAGAGGCTATAACTGGTTATCGCCGTGGCGCTGGCGTTGAGATCAACAGCCTGAACCAGTAGTAACACCAGCCCGACAATGCCAAACACCAGTCCGATACCATGACTGACACTATTGGCAATTTCCTCTGCCAGCGAATATCCCTGTTTAGAGAGGGGCTTCTGAACCATAACTTACTCCGGAGAACGTCCACGCGCGTGATTGCAACTCCAGCGTAACTGAGAATAGTTCCAGTGAACATCTGTTAGCTAAAATAAATTCTGATTTGAGAGTAATCTCCGAAAAATCATGAAATTAAATATAAAGTTTCAGCTAACAGGCGTTAGTTCAACTTAAAGGCATTTAAATTCAATTACATAAAACTGCGTCTGACCGGGATAGATGTCAGCAATGACCTTTTTCAGTTCAGCCAGAGTCATATTTTCCTGTTGCGCATGTTTTTCTGTGAGAGTATCCAGCGTCACTGTTGAAGTTGCAGTGACTTCAATAGTGCAAAAATAGCCATCATCTTCAAAGCGCCCGACGCGAAGTACATCGCCCGTTTTAAAGTGCGATTCAGATTCGTCACGGATGGTGATGGTTTTACGCCCAGCCAGAATGTCATCCTGGAAACGTTGAAAAAAAGTGATGTCGTTTGGCTGCATGGTAATATTTCCTGTAAGAATTGACTCATTTGGAGCCTATGATAGTGAAAAAACTCACCTTACCGAAAGATTTCTTATGGGGCGGCGCAGTTGCCGCCCATCAGGTCGAAGGCGGCTGGAACAAAGGCGGCAAAGGGCCAAGCATTTGTGACGTTCTGACCGGCGGCGCACACGGCGTACCGCGCGAAATCACCAAAGAAGTCTTGCCAGGCAAATACTATCCGAACCATGAAGCGGTAGATTTTTATGGTCACTATAAGGAAGACATCAAGCTGTTTGCCGAAATGGGCTTCAAATGTTTTCGTACTTCCATCGCCTGGACGCGCATTTTCCCGAAAGGCGATGAAGCCCAGCCTAATGAAGAAGGGCTGAAGTTTTACGACGCCCTGTTCGATGAACTGCTGAAATACAACATTGAACCGGTGATCACCCTTTCTCACTTTGAAATGCCGCTACATCTGGTGCAGCAATACGGCAGTTGGACCAACCGTAAGGTGGTTGATTTCTTTGTACGTTTTGCTGAAGTGGTGTTTGAACGCTATAAGCACAAAGTCAAATACTGGATGACCTTCAACGAGATTAACAACCAGCGTAACTGGCGCGCACCGCTGTTTGGCTATTGCTGCTCTGGCGTGGTTTATACCGAACATGAAAATCCAGAAGAGACGATGTACCAGGTGCTGCATCATCAGTTTGTTGCCAGCGCCCTGGCGGTGAAAGCGGCACGTCGCATCAACCCGGAGATGAAAGTCGGTTGTATGCTGGCAATGGTGCCACTTTATCCTTACTCCTGTAACCCGGACGATGTGATGTTCGCCCAGGAATCGATGCGCGAACGTTATGTCTTTACCGATGTGCAACTGCGCGGCTATTACCCGTCCTATGTGTTGAACGAGTGGGAGCGTCGCGGATTTAACATCAAAATGGAAGATGGCGATCTGAATGTACTGCGCGAAGGCACCTGCGATTATCTCGGCTTCAGCTATTACATGACCAACGCGGTAAAAGCCGAAGGCGGCACCGGTGATGCGATTTCTGGTTTCGAAGGCAGCGTGCCGAACCCATATGTGAAAGCCTCTGACTGGGGCTGGCAGATTGATCCGGTGGGTCTGCGTTACGCGCTCTGCGAACTGTATGAGCGTTATCAGAAGCCTCTATTTATCGTCGAAAACGGTTTTGGCGCTTACGATAAAGTAGAAGAGGACGGCAGCATCAACGATGACTACCGCATTGATTACCTGCGCGCCCACATTGAAGAGATGAAAAAAGCGGTGACTTACGATGGCGTCGATCTGATGGGCTACACGCCGTGGGGCTGCATCGACTGCGTATCATTCACCACCGGGCAGTACAGCAAACGCTACGGTTTTATCTATGTGAATAAGCATGACGACGGTACTGGTGATATGTCGCGTTCACTTAAGAAGAGCTTTAACTGGTACAAAGAGGTGATCGCCAGCAACGGCGAGAAACTTTAATTAGCCGATGTGCCTGATGCGCCCCGCTCATCAGGCCTGGAGCTTCTGTCATATATTGAACTCCAGGATTTTGTATTTACGCTTCATCCGACACACAAAGCGCACCTTATTAACAAACTAAAAAGGCGCCGAAGCGCCTTTAGAAGATAGTCAAATCAGTTAATTACTGGTATTCGCTAATCGGTACGCAGGAACAGAACAGGTTACGGTCACCGTAAACATCGTCCAGACGTTTCACCGTCGGCCAGTATTTGTCTGCCACGCCTGCCGGGAACACCGCAATTTCACGGCTGTACGGATGCCCCCACTCAGCAACCAGTTCGTTCTGAATGTGCGGCGCGTTTACCAACGGGTTATCTTCCAGCGGCCAGACTCCGGCTTTCACCTGGTCAATTTCCGCACGGATAGCCAGCATCGCGTCAATAAAGCGATCCAGTTCCACTTTGCTTTCGGATTCAGTCGGTTCCACCATCAGCGTCCCCGCAACCGGGAATGACATTGTCGGCGCGTGGAAACCGTAGTCGATCAGACGTTTGGCTATATCCAGCTCGCTGATGCCGGTTTCTTCTTTCAGCGGACGAATATCGAGAATACATTCGTGCGCCACGCGACCATCGCGACCGGTATACAGCACCGGGAAGGCATCCTGCAGGCGGCTGGCAATATAGTTGGCGTTAAGAATTGCTACCTGGCTTGCTTTTTTAAGCCCTTCTGCGCCCATCATGCGAATGTACATCCAACTGATTGGCAGAATGGATGCACTACCGAACGGTGCCGCAGAAACCGCGCCCTGACGGGTTAACATGCCTTCGATTTGTACCACTCTATGACCCGGCACAAACGGTGCCAGATGCGATTTCACGCCGATCGGCCCCATACCCGGGCCGCCACCGCCGTGCGGAATACAGAAAGTTTTATGCAGGTTGAGGTGCGAAACGTCCGCACCAATAAAGCCCGGTGAAGTGATGCCGACCTGGGCGTTCATGTTTGCGCCATCAAGGTAAACCTGACCGCCAAACTGATGCACGATTTCACACACTTCACGGATTGTTTCTTCGTACACACCGTGGGTGGATGGATAAGTCACCATGATGCAGGAGAGATTATCGCCAGCCTGTTCCGCTTTCGCGCGCAGGTCAGTCAAATCGATATTGCCGTTTTTATCACATGCCACGACCACCACCTGCATTCCCGCCATATGCGCAGAAGCTGGGTTAGTCCCGTGGGCAGATGCCGGGATCAGGCAGATATCACGATGCCCTTCGTTGCGGCTTTCATGGTAATGACGAATCGCCAGCAGGCCCGCGTATTCACCCTGAGCACCGGAGTTCGGCTGCATACAGACGGTGTCATAACCAGTCAGTTTGACCAGCCAGTCAGCCAGTTGCGCAATCATCTGCTGATAACCTTCGGCCTGCTCCGGTGGGCAGAACGGGTGCAGTTCAGCAAACTCCGGCCAGGTGATCGGGATCATCTCGGCGGCGGCGTTCAGTTTCATGGTGCAGGAACCCAGCGGGATCATCGCCTGATTCAGCGCCAGATCTTTACGCTCCAGCGAATGCATATAGCGCATCATTTCGGTTTCGCTGTGGTAGCGATTAAATACCGGGTGCGTCAGGATTTCATCGTCGCGCAACATTACAGGCTGGATAGAGCGGCTGTCGTGAGCCACGTCTTTGTCCAGCGTGTCGATATCCAGCCCGTGATTATCGCCCAGCAGCACGCTGAAAAGCTGCATCACGTTTTCACGCGTCGTGGTTTCATCAAGGGTGATCCCCACGGCGTTCAGAATGTCGCTACGCAGGTTGATTTCAGCCGCTTCGGCACGCGCCAGCACGCCTGCTTTGTCGGCTACGTCTACACACAACGTGTCGAAATAGTACGCATGGCGTAGCTTCAGACCTTTTTGTTGCAGGCCAGCAGCCAGAATATCGGTCAGACGATGAATGCGGTTAGCGATGCGTTTCAGGCCAACCGGACCGTGATAAACGGCATACAGGCTGGCGATGTTTGCCAGCAGTACCTGGGAAGTACAAATGTTGGAGTTCGCTTTCTCGCGGCGAATATGTTGTTCGCGAGTCTGCATCGCCATGCGCAGCGCGGTATTGCCCGCGGCATCTTTCGATACACCAATAATACGGCCCGGCATAGAACGTTTATATTCATCTTTCGCCGCAAAGAAGGCCGCGTGCGGGCCACCGTAGCCCATCGGCACACCGAAGCGTTGCGCCGAACCAAAGACAATATCCGCGCCCTGTTTGCCCGGTGCAGTAAGCAGCACCAGTGCCATAATGTCAGCGGCAACACTGACCACAATTTTGCGTGATTTCAGTTCGCTGATAAGCGTTGTGTAATCGTGGATTTCACCGGTAGTGCCAACCTGCTGTAACAGCACGCCGAACACTTCCTGATGATCGAGCACTTTTTGCGCGTCATCGACAATCACTTCAAAACCAAAGGTTTCTGCACGGGTGCGAACCACATCCAGCGTTTGCGGATGAACGTCAGAAGCAACGAAGAAGCGATTGGCATTTTTCAGTTTGCTGACGCGTTTAGCCATCGCCATTGCTTCAGCGGCTGCGGTAGCTTCGTCCAGCAGAGACGCCGAAGCCATATCCAGCCCGGTCAGATCCAGCGTTACCTGCTGGAAGTTGAGCAGGGCTTCGAGGCGGCCCTGGGAGACTTCAGGCTGATACGGGGTATACGCGGTATACCAGCCCGGATTTTCCAGCATGTTGCGCAGAATAACCGGCGGCAACTGCACGGCGGTGTAACCCATGCCGATGTAAGACGTGAAGCGTTTATTGCGACTGGCAATAGCCTTGAGTTCCGACAGCGCGGCGTATTCGGTCGCCGGTGCGCCAACCTGCGGCGGGGTCGCAAGCTGAATATCTTTCGGCACAATCTGGCCGATCAGCGCGTTTAACGATTGTGCGCCAACGGCATTCAGCATTTCTTGCTGTTGCGCGGCGTCCGGTCCGATATGGCGTTCAATAAAAGCGCCGCTGTTTTCAAGCTGGCTTAACGTCTGTGTCATGAGCGATGGTTCCTGAAACGTGCAGTGAATTGTGAACCTCCCTTCTTGCGAAGAGAGTAAGGGTGAGGCGTAAATTTTCCTCACCCTGCCCCTCTCCCAAAGAAGAGGGATAAAGCCGTTACTCGTCTTCTAACAATGCTTCGTATGCGGTGGCGTCCAGCAGTGATTCCTGTTCGCTTTCATCGCTGGCTTTGATTTTAAAGATCCAGCCGCCAGTGTATGGCTCGCTGTTTACCAGTTCCGGGGAGTCGCTCAGTGCGTCGTTCACCGCTACGATTTCACCACTTACTGGCGCATAAATGTCTGACGCCGCTTTTACTGATTCGGCAACCGCGCAGTCATCGCCCGCGCTTACCGTTGCGCCCACTTCCGGCAGGTCAACAAACACCATATCGCCTAACAGTTCCTGAGCATGCTCGGTGATGCCAACGGTGTAAGTGCCGTCAGCTTCTTTACGCAGCCATTCGTGTTCTTTGCTGTATTTCAGTTCTGCTGGTACGTTGCTCATCAATCAATCTCCAAAAAAGTAAATCACGCGACGGCTTTGCCGTTACGCACAAAAACAGGTTTAGTCACTTTTACCGGCATTTCACGGTTGCGAATTTGCACAATCGCCGTTTCGCCAATGCCTTCCGGCACACGCGCCAGCGCAATGCTGTAACCCAGCGTTGGGGAGAAAGTCCCGCTGGTAATAATGCCTTCATGCTGATTACCCTGCGCGTCGGTAAAACGCACCGGCAGTTCATTACGCAGCACACCTTTTTCGGTCATCACCAGACCAACCAGTTTCTCTGTGCCATGTTCACGCTGCACTTCCAGGGCTTCACGACCGATGAAGTCACGGTCAGTCGGTTCCCAGGCGATGGTCCAGCCCATGTTGGCTGCCAGCGGCGAGATGGTTTCGTTCATCTCCTGACCATAAAGATTCATGCCCGCTTCCAGACGCAGCGTATCACGCGCCCCCAGACCGCATGGCTTAACGCCCGCTTCCACCAGCGCACGCCAGAAATCTGCTGCTTTTTCATTTGGCAGCGCAATTTCATAGCCCGTTTCGCCGGTATAACCGGTGGTGGCAATAAACAGATCGCCCGCCTGCACGCCAAAGAACGGCTTCATGCCTTCCACCGCCTGACGCTGGGCGTCATTAAACAGTGTGGCAGCTTTTACCTGAGCATTCGGCCCTTGTACGGCAATCATGGAAAGGTCATCACGAACGGTAATTTCAATGCCGAAGGGTTCAGCGTGTTGGGTTATCCAGGAGAGGTCTTTTTCGCGGGTGGCGGAGTTAACAACGAGGCGGAAGAAATCTTCAGTGAAGTAGTAAACGATCAGGTCATCTATCACTCCGCCAGAGGCATTCAACATCCCGGAGTAGAGCGCTTTGCCACTTTTGGTGAGCTTCGCCACATCGTTCGCCAGCAGATAACGCAGAAACTCCCGGGTGCGGCTGCCGCGGAGATCGACGATGGTCATATGCGACACATCAAACATTCCGGCATCGGTTCGTACCGCATGATGTTCGTCGATTTGCGAACCGTAATGCAGCGGCATCATCCAGCCATGGAAATCCACCATGCGTGCGCCGCAAAGCGTGTGTTGTTCGTACAAAGGAGTCTGTTGTGCCATCTTGTCCTCATTGAATAAGCGGGGCTGACAACTTTTTCACAGTGAAATTATCACCACGAAACCCAGCATCGGAGCCACTCCCGGTCCCCAACGCAATCGTTCTCTTTTCTCTGAACTTACCACCGAAATAGACGGTTAACCATAAGGTAAAATTGATCATCACATTAGCTTATGGTTAAAAAACGCAAAAATCTCAACAGAATAAAAAACCAAAAATTGATTTTATTTTTATATAAACACAATGCATTAAGAAATTGAATTTGGGTAAAGCAATATTAAGAACTGAAAATATGTCAAAAATCACTAAATCAAAAAATCGTAACATTAGAAAATATAATGCGAAATTGAAGGTGAAATTAGTTTATTTCAAATGAGGAAAATCTCCCGACAGAAAAACCGGGAGATTAAAGTGTGATGGGTATCAAATAAACAACAGAGGAGAAATTTTTAACGCAACCATTCAGGCAAATCATTTAACCCCATTGCCTGACGAATAAGCTGCGGCTTAACGCCAGGCAGCGTGTCGGCCAGTTTCAAACCAATATCGCGCAGCAGTTTTTTCGCCGGATTAGCTCCGGAAAAGAGATCGCGGAATCCTTGCATACTTGCCAGCATCAGCGCCGCACTGTGCTTGCGGCTGCGTTCATAGCGACGCAAGTAAATGTACTGCCCGATGTCTTTGCCCTGACGGTGCAGACGTTTCAGTTCGGCAATCAGCTCTGCGGCATCCATAAAGCCGAGATTCACCCCCTGCCCCGCCAGCGGGTGAATGGTATGCGCGGCGTCGCCCACCAACGCCAGGCGGTGAGCGGCAAACTGGCGGGCATAACGCCCCGTCAACGGGAACACCTGACGCTCGCTCTCAACCTTGCATAAGCCCAGGCGATTATCAAAAGCGATATTTAATGCGCGATTAAATTCATCTTCGCTCGCCTGCTGCATCCGCTGCGCCTCCTGAGGAGGTAATGACCAGACAATCGAGCAAAGATGCGGATCGCTCAGCGGCAAAAAAGCCAGAATGCCTTCACCGTGGAAAACCTGGCGCGCCACCGCTTCATGTGGTTCTTCAGTACGAATGGTCGCTACCAGCGCGTGATGCTGATAATCCCAGAAAGTCAGCGGGATATCGGCTTTGTTGCGCAACCAGGAATTTGCCCCGTCCGCGCCAATCACCAGACGCGCCGTTAACATGCTGCCGTCTTTCAGCGTCAGGAAGGTTTCGTTTTCCCCCCAGGCGACTTGCTGTAATTCTGCAGGGGCAAACAGGGTGATATCTGACGACTGTTGCGCTTTGTTCCACAGCGCGTAGTGAATCACTGCGTTTTCAACAATATGCCCAAGATGGCTATAGCCCATGCTTTGATCGTCAAAAGAGATGTGACCAAAACTGTCTTTATCCCACACTTCCATACCGTGATAGCAACTGGCTCTACGGAAGAGAATGTCCTGCCAGATGCCAAGACGGGTGAGTAATTTTTCGCTGGCGGCATTGATAGCCGAAACGCGCAGTTGTGGTGGTGCATCCGCCGCCAGAGGTTCCGGTACACGCTGTTCCAGTACGGCGACGCGTAAGCCGCTCCCCTGTAAGCCGCAGGCAACCGCCAGCCCCACCATGCCGCCGCCAACAATGGCTACATCAACACTTTGCATTGTTTATTCCTTAAAACAGCCTTCAACGCGCCACCCAACCGAGGGTGCGCTGCGTCAGCACATCGCGTGCCGGAGTGAATAATTCCATCGCCATCAGCCCGAGGTTGCGCCCGACAACCAGCGGCACCCAACGGTTGGCAAAAAGATGCACCAGACTGTCCGTAACGCCGATAGTCGCTTCGCGATCGCTCTGCCGACGCTGCTGGTAGCGGCACAATACGCCGTAATCACCAATGTCTTCACCACGTTCTTGCGCCTGAGTCAGGGTTTCTGCAAGGCTCATAACATCACGCATACCGAGGTTAAATCCTTGTCCGGCAATCGGATGCAGGGTTTGCGCTGCATTACCCACCAGCACGGTGCGATGGGTAATGGGTTTAGCGGCGCGGGTTAACGCCAGCGGATAAGCACTGCGTTTACCGGCGTGGGTAATTTGCCCCAGACGCCAGCCAAAAGCGGACTGGAGTTCACGGCAAAACGTCTCGTCGCTCCACGCCATGACCTCATCGCCCCGTTCCAGCGGGTGACACCAGACCAGCGAACAACGTCCGCCAGACATCGGCAACATCGCCAGCGGGCCATATTGCGTAAAGCGCTCAAAAGCACGGCCTTCATGCGCAACAGAGGTAGCAACATTAGCAATCACTGCCAGTTGTTCGTAAGGCTCTTGCTGCCAGTCAACGCCGCAGGTGGTCGCTAATGCTGAATGCGTACCATCAGCCGCAACCAGCACACGCCCCGTCAGCGTCTCGCCACTCTCCAGCGTTACGGCAACGTTATCCTGAGTACGAGAAACGTTAGCAACGCGATCCGGACAGTGCAGCGTCACGCCAGGCGCTTTGCGCAACAATGTAAACAGCCGTTGCCCGACATTGTGCAACTCAACAACCTGCCCCAGTGCCGCCAGTTGATAATCTTCTGCGGCGAGGGTGACGAATCCAGCATGACCGCAATCGCTGACATGAACAGTGGTGATGGCGGTTGCGCAATCAGCCAGAGATTGCCAGACGCCGATGCGCGCCAGTTGCTGGCAGGTGCCCGCCGCCAGCGCAATAGCTCGGCCATCAAAGCCAGGATGAACATGTGATTCCGGTGCAGTCGCTTCAATCAGATGTACCGGCAGCGCCCCGTGACTTAACCGGGAAATAGCCAGCGCCAGCGTCGCGCCAGCCATGCCGCCACCGACGATGATTACGCTCATTGCTTTCTCGCGGCCGCCATCAATGCTTCGATTTCTTCCGGCTTTTTCACCACGCTGGCGGTGAGGTTTTCGTTACCGGTTTCAGTAATCACAATATCGTCTTCAATACGAATGCCGATACCGCGATATTGTTCCGGCACATCTGCATCCGGCGCGATATACAGCCCCGGCTCTACGGTCAAAGCCATACCCGGTTCAAGAATGCGCGAGCGATCCTGACCATAAACACCCACATCATGAACATCCAGACCTAACCAGTGGCTAAGGCCATGCATAAAGAAAGGACGATGGGCATTTTGGGCGATCAGTTCATCGACGTCACCTTTCAGGATCCCCAGTTTTACCAGGCCACTAATCATGATACGCACCACTTCACCCGTGACTTCCTGAATGGAGGTTCCCGGACGATACAGGCGCAAACTGGTTTCAAGAGACTCCAGCACAATGTCGTAGATTTCACGCTGTGCCTGAGTGAATTTGCCATTGACCGGGAAGGTGCGGGTAATATCGCCAGCGTAACCTTTATATTCACACCCCGCGTCAATCAACACCAGGTCGCCGTCGCGCAGTTCACACTCGTTTTCGGTGTAATGCAAAATGCAGCCATTTTCACCGCTGCCGACAATGGTGTTGTAGGAAGGATAACGTGCGCCGTGGCGGTTAAATTCGTGGTGAATTTCGCCTTCCAGATGGTACTCAAACATTCCTGGACGGCATTTTTCCATCGCCCGAGTGTGCGCCAGTGCGGTGATTTCACCAGCGCGGCGAAGTACGGCAATCTCTTCTGGCGATTTGAACAGGCGCATTTCATGAACAACAGGGCGCCAGTCGATCATCGTTGCCGGAGCGGTGAGATTTTGCCGCGAGCCTTTACGCAGTTTTTCCAGTGCACTGTTCACTATTTCATCAGCATACGCATATTCGCCCTGGGCATGGTAAACCACATCCAGACCGTTAAGTAGTTGATAAAGTTGCTGATTGATTTCGCTGAACGCCAGTGCGCGGTCAACGCCTAGTTTTTCCGGTGCGGCATCTTGCCCCAGGCGACGGCCAAACCAGATCTCTGCCGTCAGGTCGCGAACGCGGTTAAACAGAACGCTGTGGTTATGAGTGTCATCGCTTTTAATCAGCACCAGCACTGCTTCTGGCTCATTAAAGCCAGTGAAGTACCAGAAGTCGCTGTTTTGACGATAGGGATATTCGCTGTCGGCGCTACGGGTCACTTCTGGCGCTGCGAAAATCAGCGCGGCGCTGGCAGGTTGCATTTGCGCCAGTAAAGCCTGGCGGCGGCGCTGAAATTCTTGCTGAGATATCTCACTCATAACACTCTCCTTACGTTTTTTGTTTTTAGTGTAGAGTCGGCTTTTGTACTTCTGGCGCGGTCGGTTGCGGATGGGTAAAGGTGTCGTGACATAACAGCGCAGCAACACGAACGTATTCAATGATCTCTTCGAGGGACATTTCCAGCTCTTCCTGATCTTCGTCTTCGTCGTAGCCCAGTTGTGCAATGTTACGCAAATCGTCAATAGCTTCACCGGTTTCACCGGTCACTTTGTCGAGCTTCGGTTGTGTGACACCAAGACCAAGCAGGAAGTGATTTACCCAGCCTGCCAGTGCATCAGCGCGATCGAAAACGCTGACATCATCGCCATCAGGCAGATAAAGCTGAAAAAGGAAGCCGTCATCTTGCAGGGCATCGCTGGTAGCAGAGTGCATTTTACGCAATGCCTGTGCCAGCTCATGACCGAAAGCCATGCCTTCGTTCGTCAGGTCATGAAGCAGCGGCAGCCATGAGCTGTCATCATTGCCACCGCAAAGCATCCCGCTGATTAAACCATGCATTTCAGCAGGGGTCAGACCTGTCCCTTGTTGGTTCAGATACTGGTTCATCTCGTTGTAACCAGGCATTTCGTTCTGTATAGACATAAGCATTCGACATCAAAGGGAGGAAGATTCATGATATGCTATCACTTTGGACCCTGGTGAACCAGAAAAGGGCTTGTCTCATTGCACCAGGGTAGCTATAGTTTCGCCCCTTCGCAGACCAAAGGTCTGAAGGCGAAGGCAGCGCAGTCAATCAGCAGGAAGGTGGCATGTCTGCACAACCCGTCGATATCCAAATTTTTGGCCGTTCACTGCGTGTGAACTGCCCGCCTGACCAAAGGGATGCGTTGAATCAGGCTGCGGACGATCTGAACCAACGGTTGCAAGATCTGAAAGAACGCACTAGAGTCACAAATACAGAACAGTTGGTTTTCATTGCTGCATTGAACATCAGCTATGAGTTAGCGCAAGAAAAAGCGAAGACTCGTGACTACGCGGCAAGTATGGAACAGCGTATTCGGATGCTGCAACAGACCATAGAACAAGCGTTACTTGAACAAGGTCGCATCACCGAAAAAACGAACCAAAACTTTGAATGACACTTTTCGGTTTACTGTGGTAGAGTAAACGTGAAGACAAAATTTCTCTGAGATGTTCGCAAGCGGGTCAGTCCCCTGAGCCGATATTTCATACCACAAGAATGTGGCGCTCCGTGGTTGGTGAGCATGCTCGGTTCGTCCGAGAAGCCTTAAAACTGCGACGACACATTCACCTTGAACCAAGGGTTCAAGGGTTACAGCCTGCGGCGGCATCTCGGAGATTCCCTTCTTATCTGGCACCAGCCATGACACAACTACCAGAACTTCCACTTACATTATCCCGACAAGAAATCCGTAAAATGATTCGGCATCGCCGTCGTGCCTTAACGCCGGAGCAACAACGCGAAATGGGTCAGCAGGCCGCAACCCGGATGATGAACTACCTCCCTGTTGTAATGGCGCATACGGTTGCCGTTTTTCTCTCATTTGATGGCGAACTCGACACCCAACCGCTCATAGAACAGCTCTGGCGTGCCGGTAAGCGCGTATATCTTCCAGTTTTGCATCCCTTTAGTGTCGGTAACTTACTGTTCCTGAATTACCATCCGCAAAGTGAACTGGTGGTGAACAGATTAAAAATCCACGAGCCGAAACTGGACGTGCGCGATGTACTTCCCCTTTCCCAATTAGATGTCCTCATAACACCGCTGGTAGCCTTTGATAAGTACGGTCAACGCCTGGGAATGGGTGGCGGTTTTTATGATCGGACATTGCAAAACTGGCAGCACTATAAAATGCAGCCAGTTGGTTATGCACATGATTGTCAGTTAGTAGAAAAACTTCCTGTCGAAGAGTGGGATATTCCGCTACCTGCGGTGGTTACACCGTCAAAAGTCTGGGAGTGGTGAGGACGACACACTCCCATAGAGTAATTAATACATTTGACGATAAAGCTGCTGGATATCCGTCAAGGTTACAGGCCGAGGATTGCCCCCTGTACAAATGTCAGCCATAGCGGCAGTCGCTAAAGCCATCACATCCTCTTCTTTCATCCCAATTTCGCGTAAGCGTGATGGAATACCGATATCCTGATTAAGTCTTCGAACCGCGTTCACTGCCTCTCTACGCGCTTCGGATAATGGCATGGTATACGCTTGCGGTATATCAAACGCTGCCGCTATATTGCGATATTTCTCCTCGGTAAATTCCGCATTCCACTCCATGATAGACGGTAGCAAAACAGCATTCGCCACGCCATGAGGCGTACCGTAAAATGCACTCAACGGGTGCGCCATGCCGTGCACCAACCCCAACCCAACATTTGAAAAGCCCATCCCGGCAATGTATTGTCCCAGCGCCATATCTTCGCTCGCCTGTGTATCTCCTGCCACGGAAGCTCTTAGCGCATCGGCAATGAGTCCAATCGCTTGTATATGGAACATATCTGTCAACGTCCATGCGCCGAGAGTGGTGTAACCTTCAATCGCATGTGTGAGTGCATCAATCCCGGTTGCCGCTTTTAATGATGGCGGCATAGAAGACATCATGTCTGCATCAATAATTGAAGCCACTGGTACAGAATGTGGATCGTAACAAACAAATTTGCGCCTATTCTCCACATCTGTGATGACATAGTTAATGGTCACTTCTGCCGCAGTCCCCGCTGTAGTTGGAACAGCAATAGTCGGTATCGCAGGGTTCTCTGTGGCTGCGCCCCCTTCCAGAGAACGAACATCGGCAAAACCAGGATTAGCAATAATTATTCCAATTGCTTTAGCCGTATCGATTGAAGAACCGCCCCCTACCGCAATCAAATAATCTGCATTACTGCACTTAAACGCCCTGACGCCAGCTTGTACATTTTCTATTGTTGGATTCGCTTCAACGCCATCGAATACTGTGTAAGTGAGATCGTTGTGCTTTAATAAGTTAGTTATTTTTTCGTTTACACCGCACCGGACAATCTCTGAGTCCGTTACAATAAATGCTTTTGTTAATTTTCGTTTTTTTACTTCATCAAGGATGCGTTTTATCGCCCCATTACCAAAATAGGCAATGGGATTAAGTACGATTCTGTTTGTCACAATGATTTCCTTATTCAACGGATGTTGTGTTATAAATGGATTAATAAATTTTTCGTTTAATCATGACCAAAACCAATAGCAAATAATCTTTTCAACTCCGAAATTGCTTGCTGTTCATCAACACCTTCACAAATCAGTTCAACTTGAGAGTTAGCTTTGATACCTGCCGTTAATAACGCCATCGCACTGTGTGGTTTGATATTTTTTCCCTTATAGTTTAAGGTTGTCACACATTGAAATTGTCTTACAGTTTTCGCTAGTACACTTGCAGGTCGGGCATGAAGCCCCGTTTTGTTTGTCACCCACACTATTTCTTTAATCATAGGCCACCTAATTTCTCTATAGCTAATAGTGGCTCATCTAATAACCTGTGGATACGACCAGCATGCCAGTTCCTCACCACTAAATACTTTCGGTTCCTGCAGACCATTTACCAGTAGTGTGTGATAATAAATTTCAGCCAGTTCTTCCAGGTAGGCGGATTTTAATACAGCATCATAAGACGACACATCAACGGTCATCGCTCCATGGCGACCTAATAAAATAGCATCGGCTTGTTGTAGGGGCTCAATGATACTTAATGCCAGCTCTTGAGTACCAGGTAATGCAAATGGTGCAACGGGTACAATCCCCTGTTGCAGATTTAAAATTGCACATTCATAAATAACCGCGGGGATACTTTTTTCCAGTACTGCAAAAATGGAAGCAAAACGTGAATGCGTATGACAAACAGCGTGAATATCCTGCCGTGTCCGGTAGGCCTGCAGGTGCATCATACATTCACTGGTGGGTCGCAGCCCGGAAAGGTTTTCGACAATTTCTCCCTCTGGAGAAAGGACAACGATATCCCGAACGGTTAATTCATTTTTGTCAACGGTGGTTGGTGTAACACAGATAAGCCCCGTTTCTGGATCCCGGACACTGGTATTCCCGGCTTTGTGCTTACACATCCCCCACTGTTGGGTCGTTTTTGCCATTTCTACAACTTGCTGCTTTAGTATTTCTAACATAATAACGTTCCTTCTGTTGATTACGAGTAGTATTGTAACGCTCGTATGATCACTTCTTTATCTACTGCGTCACGAATAAATTTTGCGCCATTGCATTCTTCAAGATAATTATTTAACTGCGATAAAGCTTTTAAATGCCCCTGCGTATTATGGGTTGCACATGTAATGATAATATCTGCATATATATAATCATTTATCAGAACCGGATGTGGTAATCGATATAATGAAAAGCCAATTTTATTAACGCCTTCATCAACTCCGGCATGAGCAATTATCACCCCTTCCCCTAACATAATATATGGCCGCTCGTTAATAATCTTATTAATAATCGCAGATATATAACATGACTCGATTACACCATTTTTCAGTAATGGTAATGCTGCCTGATGAATAACTTCTTGCCATGTCTTTGGTATATCCATCTCAAGAGTGATAAAATCTTTCTGCAGCAAGCTGCCCAAAGAGGGTAACGGATGGGCTGCCACTAAATTGTTAACGGGTCTTGAATGGCTATAGAGGTAATCTTCAAGAGCAGTCCGAAGATCCTTTCGTTGTTGGATAGTGCCATACCGTTCAACGATAGCTAAAACATTCTCAACCTGTACAGATTCATTATCCTGATATCCCAATAACGAAAGAGCCTGACCGCGTAGCGTATTTTTTTGTCCATTATCAAAAGGTAAATTAATTAGCAACAAAGGGCGATGGGTCGAAAAAAGGCTGGTGCTAAAAATAACGTCATGCTCTTTAGTATATTTTTCATACTCGCGAAATGACAAGATATCCTGAAAGTAGATTTCAGGCAGCAGCGATTGTAACGTCAAGAAAATCCATGTAGAAACCGTGACATTACCTGAGCTCACCACAACTCCAGACTTTTTCACTTTAACCTTATGCAGCAACCCCTCACGCGTTAACCATCCCCCAAATATTACCGTCAATGAGGCAACTTCCTCTTCCGGTAGTCCTTGCTGCAGCAAACTCTCCAGCGGGCTAATTGAGCGAATGACAAGTTGATGAAGATAGTTAAACTCCTGAGCAATTAATTCATAAACTCCAGAATCATAAGTAAAATTATAAATAATGCGATAATAAGCTGGCTTCCAGTGTTGATAGATTTTGTTAATCAACTCATCCTTGTCACGAAAGGCAATACAGCATAATTTCTCAAAATTATTAACAACAGCAACTATCCCTTCTAACAATAATGGCTCAAGATTAAAATAACGATCTGAAATTGTCTGAATATTTGCACTACGAATTATCGCCGTTAAAAATGATTGTTCAGAAACCTGGTTAATACCTACTTTATTTAAAATCTCACCTATAATTAAAAACTCACGAGTCCGGTAGACCTCATGGAGATGTTCTGGCAAAGCATGTAGAATTTTCCCGGCACTAATTCGTAGCATGACCAGACTCATGTATAAAGTCAGTTGCTGGATTTTCTCATCGGTCAGAAATATTTTAAACTCATGTTCAATTAAGGTCAGTGCATCAGCAAACACTCTCCGGTGCAGTTCAACATTTTTAGTAATTTCTACAGTGAAATCCTCAAAAAATGGTCTGGAAAGACAATAAGTCACAACCTCCAGTAATAAGTATCTTTTTTGGATTTCACTGCCCTCAATAAAATAGCCCTGCCTCCTTTCATAAACGATCAGAACTTCGTAGCGATCAGTTATTGAATTAATTTTCTTAATATCATTAAGAATAGTATTCTGGCTTACACGTAATGTTTGAGTAAAGTGAAAAAGTTTAATTCTCTCATTACGACACAATAATAAAAACAGTATAATATAATGTCGCTCTTTTTCGCTATAGACATAACGCTCGTTAAGCTGATATTCAATATCGCTGTAAAAAAGTGCTAATACATTAGCATCAACACTGAAACCACCGCTGCGTTGACGGGAAATTGGCAAAAGTTCTTTCGTCGCCAGATAGTCATTTATTTTAAGCAATGTATAACTGAGTTGTTTCCTGGTTAATACAAATTTCTTACACAACTCTCCACTGGTAATAAGAGGTTCACGTACTATGGCATTCAGCACTGCATAAATACGGTTATCAATCATAGTAACAACCTCTTTATTATAAGTATTGCGGGTTAGGATTTTTACTCTACTTGTTTCGCGTCCTGTGATAACTCTCGACAATAAAAGTAAAAGCCAATACTCCAGATTATTGCCATTACTAATGGAACAAAATTCCCTTGCATAAACTGAAATAAATGAGAAAACGCATAGGTAAACACTGGTGTATCAATACAGCTATTTGATATGAGCTTACCTACAGGAATGTCTATCGCTTTGGTCACATTCCCCAGCTCAGTAATTATGGGTGCAAACTCAGTCCCCACAAATAAAAATAATGGAATACCAATAAAACTAAGAATGACCATTCGTAAAGTATTACCCTGCGTTAACAGATAGGCCGGAACCACTAACACTATGTTAATAATGCCGGCAAAAGGAAGAATTTTATTCCCCGGTAAGATTATAGCCCAGAGCAAGGTAAGAGGAATTGCGACAATAATAACAAACCAAATTTCACTCGCCCCGCCAAGAAATGGCCAGTCAATACCAACAAAGAGCTTACGTCCTGAAAACCGTTTATTCATGTAATCACTAATCGCTTCAGAGAGTGGCGATAGTGCCTGCATAAAAAACTTCGAAATGACAGGAAATAGATGTAACGCCGTAGCCGCCTGTATTCCCAACATCAAGGTTTTCGCCACATCGTAACCCGCTACGATGCCAAAAAGTATCCCGAGGATGAAACCAATAACATGGTTTTCCGCAAAGATCCCGACTTTCTTACGTAACGTTGCCGCATCCATTGGTTTATTCAACAAAGGAATTTTGCGTAACAACACATCAAAGGGATAATAAATAGCACCGAGAAACATCATCCGGTGCGTGCAGGTAATTCCCGGGATCCCGGTCATTTTCTCGATACGATACTGGTGTAAGTCACCAGACTTTAGTTCGAGGATAATTTGCAAAGAGGCGATGATAAATGCTATCACTAATGCCCAGGTTGAGCCAAACAGTGGCGTTACCGTCCCCATAACGATAAATGCGGTAAATATTTTCCCCCAGACATTCCATAAATCTGCATTGAAAGTATCGGTCTTTTTTAACATCAGCATCAGGATATTGATGCCAATCTGCAATGGGAACATTAAAAACGCATATGGCCAGGCCCATGAAATATTTGCCATTGTGGTCCAGCCACCATCAATGATGCTAAGTTCAAGTCCTGTTCGTTTCATCATTGCTTCAGCAGCAACACCGATGGCTCCAACCATAAAGCCGATAAGCATACTCATGCCCACAAAAGCCACACCAAGTGTTATTGCAGCCGAACAGGCTTCTTTAAAACGCATTTTGACACAAAGCCCAGCTAACAGCATAATAAATGGCACGAAAACCGGAGCACCTAAATTCAGGATGTAATTAATTATTTGCGCAAGAAAATCCATAGTATTTATTCCTTGTAGACGTGATAATTGTCTATTGGCAAAGATTAATAATTTTTTGTAATTCTTGTTCCATACCGATCCCTGTTAAAAACGCGATGCCGTTTATAACAGGGATCGGATATTCCTTATCTATTTTTGTAATCGCCACATAAGCAACAGAATCCCGGAGATGATTATCCAGAGATTTGAGATCGACAACCTCAATTCTGATATCTTCAAATCCTTTTTCTTTTAACAAACGTCCCACTTTACTTGCTACTGTTTGTGAAGTTGCTACGCCACTACCACAGGCTACAACAATCTTTTTCATGATAATTCCTTATAATTTAATTAAATGTATTTATTAAGGTAATTAGTAGCGTCATGGCTACTTTGGGTTTTGCTTAACCAATCTGCATGATTCTCAGTTGAAAATAAGGTGATCAGATTTTGTAGAAAATCAATATGACTGGAAGTATCTACCAGTCCTAACAATATAATAAATTTGATTTTAAGTTTATTTTCGTCTGCCCCCATTTCATTCCATGGCATCTCTTCGGCAAGTTGATAAAAAGCGACAAATGGTTCTTTTATAAATTTAATATCTGTATGAGGAATAGCAATTGAAAACGATTCCAACGCCAATCCGGTAGGATATTCTCTCTCTCGCAAACGAATATTCTGAAGAAAGTCAATTGTTACCAAATTAGCAGCCAGAAGTTTTTCATTTACAGTATGAAAGAAATCATCAGAGTCGATAAAACGCTGGCGAAGAAAAACCAGGTCATCCGTGAATCTAATGACATTAGTAAAATTCTGATTAATTCCTTTCATAATAACACCCCATTAAATCGTAATAACGGAATAATAAATCTCATTTAAAAAACCACAAGATTATTTGCTCACAAATTTTCGGCAGCAAGTTGTCCACAATTGTGATGAAATGTGCGATTGAAATCACATATTCTGATATATGTAATTTACATATATTCATTATGTGAATAGATCATATATAGTACTTTTCCCCAGCGCCCCAGAATACGACTGATACTGTTTATATAGATTTATATTGGCTCAAAACGACACACCTGCATCGCCCTGATTGACATCGTTTATTTTTTAACCTAATTTAGTGAGTAAGGGTTCTGAGACTGACTGTTAATAAGCTGGCAAATTTATCAGTAACAGTACAATCAGTATGATGACAAGTCACATCATACCCCTTCTCCTTTAAGCCCTCGCTTCGGTGAGGGCTTTACCGTTACAGCGCCATGCTGCACCGCCATCGTAAATCTTCTTCGAGTAAACACAACGTATTGATCTGGCTTTGATTTCTTTCTTCGAGCAGGCTCACAAAGGCGATTGCACAACCCTGCAAATGTGGTGAGAAGCATGGGGAAAAGGGACAAAAAAACGGGCAAGTCAGCGACCTGCCCGTTGTTTGTCAGAGAAGGGGAATCAGTACAGCAAACGGGCGCGAATGGTGCCAGGAATAGCTTTCATGGCCTGCAATGCTTTTTCGGCAACGTCTTCATCGGCTTCAATATCAATAACTACGTAGCCCATCTGAGCAGACGTTTGCAGGTACTGCGCGGCGATGTTAACGCCCTGCTCGGCAAATATTTTGTTCAGCGCAGTCAGCACGCCCGGACGGTTTTCATGGATGTGCATCAGACGACGACCACCGTGCAACGGCAGCGATACTTCCGGGAAGTTCACCGCAGAAAGCGTGGAGCCATTGTCAGAGTACTTGATCAATTTTCCTGCAACTTCCAGGCCGATATTCTCCTGCGCTTCCTGAGTCGAACCGCCAATGTGTGGCGTCAGCAGGACGTTGTCGAATTCGCACAGCGGAGAGGTAAACGGATCACTGTTGGTCGCCGGTTCCGTCGGGAATACGTCAATTGCCGCACCAGCAAGGTGTTTGCTCGCCAGCGCGTCACACAGTGCCGGAATATCGACTACAGTACCGCGCGAGGCGTTAATCAGTAGCGAACCGGGCTTCATCAGCGCAATCTCTTTCGCGCCCATCATATTTTTGGTGGACGGATTTTCTGGCACATGCAGACTTACCACGTCGCTCATATTCAGCAGGTCGGAAAGATGTTGCACTTGAGTCGCGTTGCCCAGTGGCAGTTTGTTTTCAATATCATAGAAGTAAACATACATCCCCAGCGACTCCGCGAGAATGCCAAGCTGCGTACCAATATGACCATAGCCAATGATACCCAGCTTTTTGCCGCGAGCTTCAAAAGAACCCGCCGCCAGTTTGTTCCACACGCCACGGTGCGCTTTAGCGTTGGCCTCCGGCACTCCGCGCAATAGCAGCAAAAGTTCGCCAATCACCAGCTCAGCAACGGAACGCGTATTCGAAAACGGTGCGTTAAATACCGGGATCCCACGTTTTGCCGCAGCATTTAAATCAACCTGGTTTGTGCCTATGCAGAAACAACCAATAGCGACCAGCTTTTCTGCGGCATTGATCACGTCTTCTGTCAGATGGGTACGGGATCGCAGGCCGATGAAGTGGGCATCGCGGATGGATTCTTTTAATTGTTCATCATCCAGCGCGCCTTTGTGAAATTCGATGTTGGTGTAACCCGCCGCGCGAAGGCTTTCCAGCGCCTTTTGGTGCACGCCTTCTACCAGCAGAAACTTAATCTTGTCTTTCTCCAGCGATACCTTTGCCATTTACCCAATCCTGTCTTTGAAATGTTGTGTGTGGATTTACATCCGCCTTTCAACATATCAAAAAATAATATTGCGGCAATATGAACGTTTGCGTCGCGATGTTGAGGAAATATCACGCAAGGTTGATTAACAGAAGAAAATGCTGGAGATAAGACTTTGTTTAGAGCGTTAGGTAACAGAGGGTTAAAAACGTGACAGATGTCACCAAATTTAACAATGAAAAAAATTTTTAACGGGGGAGAGAACTCCCCCGTCAGATCATTTCACAATGGTTTTGACGCCGTCAGGTGTGCCAATCAGCGCGACATCCGCACCACGGTTGGCAAACAGACCAACAGTAACCACGCCAGGGATAGCGTTAATTGCGTTTTCCATCGCCACCGGGTCAAGAATTTCCATGCCGTGAACGTCGAGAATCACGTTGCCGTTATCAGTCACCACGCCCTGACGGTATTCCGGACGGCCGCCTAATTTCACCAACTGACGAGCTACTGCACTACGCGCCATCGGGATAACTTCTACCGGCAGTGGGAATTTACCCAGAATATCGACCTGCTTGGAAGCATCTGCAATACAGATAAACTTCTTCGCGACTGAAGCGATGATTTTTTCACGGGTCAGCGCCGCGCCGCCACCTTTGATCATCTGCATATGGCCGTTGATTTCATCTGCTCCGTCGACGTAAATTCCAAGGCTGTCCACTTCATTGAGGTCAAAAACGTGAATGCCAAGGCTTTTCAGTTTTTCAGTGGATGCATCGGAGCTGGAAACTGCCCCTTCAATCTGACCTTTCATCGTGCCGAGTGCATCAATAAAGTGTGCGGCGGTGGAACCTGTACCTACACCAACAATGGTCCCGGGCTGAACATACTGAAGTGCCGCCCATCCTACTGCTTTTTTCAATTCATCCTGCGTCATGATCGTTTCGCCTGTGGTATGAAATTTCACACGCATTATATACAAAAAACGCGGTTCAGACCCCGTCAGCAAGTCGTGCGACTAACTCATCCATGAATAACAGGCAATAGGGGGAATTCTCTTTCGTCCCTGCAAGCCTGGATATCAGCAGGCATCGGGTGACCCCTTTTATCAACCAGCGTGCATATCTGAAGCTGCACCGATAAAAGTGAAGCTCTACAGAACTTTTCCCGGGTCTCCACAAAGACAAAAAGACACGGTAACGCCACCCAAAATTTCTATTATAGCTACTTTTTCATACGCTAAATGCTCTGTACCCAAAGCAAAATTATGTCATAGTTCGGCATAAGAAAATTTGAGGAGTAGGTTAAAGCAATGAAACGCCCGGACTACAGGACATTACAGGCACTGGATGCGGTGATACGTGAACGAGGATTTGAGCGTGCGGCACAGAAATTGTGCATTACGCAATCAGCCGTCTCACAGCGCATTAAGCAGCTAGAAAATATGTTCGGGCAGCCGTTACTGGTGCGCACTGTCCCGCCGCGGCCTACTGAGCAAGGGCAAAAACTGCTGGCACTGCTTCGCCAGGTTGAGTTGCTGGAAGAGGAGTGGCTGGGCGATGAACAAACCGGTTCAACCCCGCTACTGCTTTCGCTTGCAGTCAACGCCGACAGTCTGGCAACCTGGCTGCTTCCGGCGCTCGCTCCTGTGCTGGCTGACTCGCCTATCCGTCTGAATTTACAGGTGGAAGATGAAACCCGTACCCAGGAGCGCCTGCGTCGTGGCGAAGTGGTCGGCGCGGTGAGTATTCAACATCAGGCGCTACCAAGCTGTCTTGTCGATAAACTTGGCGCGCTTGACTATCTGTTCGTCAGCTCCAAACCGTTTGCTGAGAAATACTTCCCCAACGGAGTAAGCCGCTCCGCGCTGCTCAAGGCACCGGTGGTGGCGTTTGACCATCTTGACGATATGCACCAGGCATTTTTGCAGCAAAACTTCGATCTGCCGCCAGGTAGCGTACCGTGCCATATCGTTAACTCGTCAGAAGCCTTCGTTCAACTCGCTCGCCAGGGAACAACCTGCTGTATGATCCCACACCTACAAATTGAGAAAGAACTGGCTAGCGGCGAGTTGATAGACCTGACACCGGGGCTGTTTCAACGGCGAATGCTCTACTGGCATCGCTTTGCCCCAGAAAGCCGCATGATGCGTAAAGTCACTGATGCTTTGCTCGACTATGGTCACAAAGTACTTCGTCAGGATTAATCAATCACTTAATGCCTGATAGCACATATCAGGCATTTTCCTTCTTTCTTTTTACCTTCTTTGAACAACGTCACAAAAGAGACAAATCTCACACGGCAAAAAACGACGCCTCAATGCATTTTTTTTGCTGGCGACAAACCCGTTTAAAAAGCTCACCGTAAGCGCAAATCCCCTATTTTTATTGCGCTTTATGGAGCAAATAATGTCAAACGTGCAGGAGTGGCAACAGCTTGCCAACAAGGAGTTGAGCCGTCGGGAAAAAACCGTCGACTCACTGGTACGGCAAACGGCGGAAGGGATCGCCATCAAGCCGCTGTATACCGAAGTCGATCTCAACAATCTGGAAGTGACAGGCACCCTTCCTGGCTTGCCGCCCTACGTTCGTGGCCCCCGCGCCACCATGTACACAGCCCAGCCATGGACCATCCGCCAATATGCCGGTTTCTCAACGGCCAAAGAGTCTAACGCCTTTTATCGCCGTAACCTCGCGGCCGGGCAAAAAGGTCTTTCCGTTGCCTTTGACCTCGCCACCCACCGCGGTTACGACTCCGACAATCCGCGTGTTGCTGGCGATGTCGGAAAAGCGGGCGTTGCTATAGACACCGTAGAAGATATGAAGGTGCTGTTCGACCAAATTCCACTGGATAAAATGTCGGTGTCAATGACCATGAACGGCGCAGTCCTGCCAGTACTGGCGTTTTATATCGTGGCCGCTGAAGAGCAAGGAGTTCCCCCCGATAAACTTACTGGCACCATCCAGAACGACATCCTGAAAGAGTACCTCTGCCGCAATACCTATATTTACCCGCCGAAACCGTCTATGCGCATTATCGCTGATATCATCGCCTGGTGTTCCGGCAATATGCCGCGCTTTAATACCATCAGTATTAGCGGCTACCACATGGGCGAAGCGGGTGCAAATTGCGTGCAGCAGGTGGCATTCACCCTGGCTGATGGGATTGAGTACATCAAAGCTGCACTCTCTGCTGGTCTGAAAATTGACGACTTTGCCCCACGTCTGTCGTTCTTCTTCGGTATTGGCATGGATCTGTTTATGAACATCGCCATGCTGCGTGCCGCGCGTTATCTCTGGAGCGAAGCGGTAAGCGGATTTGGAGCCAAAGATCCGAAATCACTGGCGCTGCGTACCCACTGTCAAACCTCCGGCTGGAGTCTCACCGAGCAAGATCCCTATAACAACGTTATCCGCACCACCATTGAGGCACTGGCCGCGACTCTGGGCGGTACTCAGTCGCTGCATACCAACGCTTTTGATGAAGCTCTTGGTCTGCCGACCGATTTCTCGGCACGTATTGCCCGCAACACTCAGATCATTATTCAGGAAGAGTCAGAACTCTGCCGCACCGTCGATCCGCTAGCCGGTTCTTATTACGTTGAGTCACTAACTGATCAGATCGTGAAACAGGCCAGAGCCATCATTGATCAGATCGACGAAGCCGGTGGCATGGCGAAAGCGATCGAAGCGGGCTTGCCAAAACGAATGATCGAAGAAGCATCTGCGCGTGAACAATCGCTGATCGACCAGGGCAAACGGGTGATAGTTGGCGTGAACAAGTACAAACGGGATCACGAAGACAAAACCGATGTACTGGAGATCGACAATGTGATGGTTCGTAACGAGCAAATTGCTTCGCTGGAACGCATTCGTGCCACCCGTGATGATGCAGCCGTAACCGCCGCGCTGAACGCCCTGACTAACGCTGCGCTGCAAAACGAAAACCTGCTGGCTGCCGCTGTTAATGCAGCACGCGTTCGCGCGACATTGGGTGAGATTTCCGATGCACTGGAGGCCGCTTTTGACCGTTATCTGGTGCCGAGTCAGTGTGTTACCGGCGTGATTGCGCAAAGTTATCACCAGTCGGAAAAATCAGCCTGCGAATTTGATGCCATTGTTGCGCAAACGGAGCTGTTCCTCGCCAACAATGGTCGTCGCCCACGTATTCTGATCGCAAAAATGGGTCAGGATGGGCACGATCGCGGAGCGAAAGTCATTGCCAGCGCCTATTCCGATCTGGGTTTTGACGTTGATCTCAGCCCGATGTTCTCGACGCCAGAAGAGATCTCCAGACTGGCGGTAGAAAACGACGTTCATGTGGTGGGCGCATCCTCTCTCGCGGCTGGACACAAAACGCTGATCCCGGAACTGGTCGAAGCCCTTAAAAAATGGGGGCGCGAAGATATCTGTGTAGTCGCTGGCGGCGTTATTCCACCGCAAGATTATGCCTTCCTGCAAGAGCGTGGCGTGGCGGCGATTTATGGCCCGGGTACTCCCATGCTCGACAGTGTACGTGATGTGCTGAACCGAATTAGCCAGCATCATGATTAACGAAACCACACTAGCAGACAACATTCGCCGCTTACGTGAGGGTGAACGAGCCACACTTGCCCAAGCCATGACGCTGGTAGAAAGCCGCCATCCGCGTCATCAGGCGCTAAGTAACCTGTTGCTCGATGCCATCATGCCATTCTGTGGAAATGCGCTGCGGCTGGGCGTTACCGGTACACCCGGCGCGGGGAAAAGTACCTTTCTTGAAGTCTTCGGCATGCAGCTAATTCGCCAGGGGTTGAAGGTCGCGGTGATTGCCGTTGATCCCAGCAGCCCGGTAACCGGTGGCAGCATCCTTGGTGACAAGACACGTATGACCGAACTGGCTCGTGCCGATGCGGCGTTTATTCGCCCGGTTCCGTCATCTGGTCATCTGGGCGGTGCCAGCCAACGGGCACGGGAGTTAATGCTGTTATGCGAAGCGGCGGGTTATGACGTGGTGATCGTTGAAACCGTCGGCGTCGGACAGTCGGAAACGGAAGTAGCCCGCATGGTCGACTGTTTTATCTCACTACAAATTGCCGGTGGTGGTGATGATCTCCAGGGCATTAAAAAGGGGCTAATGGAGGTGGCAGATCTGGTTGTCATCAACAAAGACGATGGCGATAACCACACGAATGTCGCCATTGCCCGCCATATGTACGAAAGCGCCCTACATATTCTGCGTCGCAAATATGAAGAATGGCAACCACGAGTCCTCACCTGTAGCGCACTGGAAAAATGCGGTATCGATGAGATTTGGCACGCGATTATCGATTTCAAAACCGCGCTTACCGCCAGCGGTCGTTTGCCCCTGATGCGGCAGCAACAATCGGTGGAATGGCTGCGTAAGCAAACCGAGGAAGAAGTGCTGCACCACCTGTTCGCTAATGAAGATTTCGATCGCTATTACCGCCAGACGCTATTAGCAGTCAAAAACAACACGCTTTCGCCGCGCACCGGCCTGCGGCAACTCAGTGAATTTATCCAGACTCAATATTTTGATTAAAGGAATTTTTATGTCTTATCAGTATGTTAATATTGTCACCATCAACAAAGTTGCGGTAATTGAGTTTAACTATGGCCGCAAACTCAATGCATTAAGTAAAGTCTTTATTGATGACCTGCTCCAGGCATTAAGCGATCTCAACCGTCCGGAAATCCGTTGTATCATTCTGCGTGCCCCGAGTGGTTCCAAAGTGTTCTCCGCAGGTCACGATATTCATGAACTGCCATCAGGCGGCCGCGATCCACTCTCCTACGATGATCCGCTACGCCAAATCACCCGCATGATCCAAAAATGCCCCAAACCGGTAATTTCGATGGTTGAAGGGAGCGTCTGGGGAGGCGCATTTGAAATGATCATGAGTTCCGATCTGATCATCGCCGCCAGCACCTCCACCTTCTCAATGACGCCAGTTAACCTCGGCGTCCCATATAACCTGGTCGGCATTCACAACCTGACCCGTGACGCGGGTTTCCACATTGTCAAAGAGCTGATTTTTACCGCTTCGCCAATCACAGCCCAACGCGCGCTGGCTGTTGGCATTCTCAACCACGTTGTTGACATCAACGAGCTGGAAGATTTCACCTTACAAATGGCTCACCACATTTCCGAAAAAGCACCGCTGGCGATTGCGGTAATCAAGGAAGAACTGCGCGTGTTGGGCGAAGCACACACCATGAATTCAGATGAGTTTGAACGTATTCAGGGGATGCGCCGGGAGGTTTATGACAGCGAGGATTATCAGGAAGGTATGAACGCCTTCCTGGAAAAACGTAAACCTAATTTCGTCGGTCATTAATGATCTGCGAACAAAGGAGTAAAGGATGAGTATGACCTGGGCAAGGATGACCGCCGATGAAGCGGCGGAAATTATCCGGCACAACGATATGGTGGCATTCAGCGGCTTTACCCCTGCGGGTTCACCTAAAGCCCTGCCTGCTGCTATTGCCCGTCGTGCCAATGAACAGCATGAGGCGAAAAAACCGTACCAAATTCGCCTGCTAACCGGAGCGTCAATTAGCGCCGCCGCCGATGATGTACTCTCTGAAGCTGACGCTGTTTCGTGGCGCGCTCCGTATCAAACATCATCTGGATTACGCAAAAAGATCAATCAGGGTGCGGTCAGTTTTGTTGATCTACATTTGAGCGAAGTAGCGCAAATGGTCAACTACGGCTTCTTCGGTGACATTGATGTTGCGGTAATTGAAGCTTCAGAGATCGCACCGGATGGACGTGTCTGGTTGACCAGTGGGATCGGTAACGCGCCGACCTGGTTACTGCAGGCAAAGAAAGTGATCATTGAACTCAATCACTATCACGATCCGCGCGTTGCGGAACTGGCAGATATTGTGATTCCAGGAGCACCACCGCGGCGCAATAGCGTTTCGATCTTCCATGCAATGGATCGCGTCGGTACTCGTTATGTGCACATTGATCCGAAAAAGATTGTTGCGGTCGTGGAAACCAACTTACCTGATGCAGGTAATATCCTGGATAAGCAAAATCCCATGTGCCAGCAAATCGCTGACAATGTAGTCACCTTTCTGTTACGTGAAATGGCACAGGGGCGTATTCCACCGGAGTTTTTGCCATTGCAAAGTGGGGTTGGCAACATCAATAATGCGGTAATGGCACGTCTCGGAGATAACCCGGATATTCCACCGTTTATGATGTATTCGGAAGTGCTACAGGAATCGGTGGTTCATCTTCTGGAAACCGGCAAAATCACCGGTGCCAGCGCCTCCAGTCTGACAATCTCTGCCGATTCACTGCGTAAGATTTACGACAATATGGAC
Source organism: Escherichia sp. 20412-1 (assembly GCF_003027595.1). Classification (NCBI taxonomy): domain Bacteria; kingdom Pseudomonadati; phylum Pseudomonadota; class Gammaproteobacteria; order Enterobacterales; family Enterobacteriaceae; genus Escherichia; species Escherichia sp. 20412-1. The sequence continues at coordinate 39,065 of NZ_PYQM01000029.1, forward strand.
TACTTCTCCAGCCGCATTGTGTTACGTCCGCAGGAGATTTCCAATAACCCGGAAATTATCCGCCGCCTTGGTGTTATCGCTCTGAACGTGGGTCTGGAGTTTGATATTTACGGACATGCCAACTCAACGCATGTTGCCGGAGTTAATTTGATGAACGGTATCGGCGGCAGCGGCGATTTTGAACGCAATGCTTACCTGTCGATCTTTATGGCACCGTCGATCGCCAAAGAAGGCAAGATATCAACTATCGTGCCAATGTGTAGCCATGTCGATCACAGCGAACACAGCGTGAAAGTGATCATCACTGAACAAGGGATTGCCGACCTGCGCGGCCTCTCCCCACTTCAGCGCGCACGCGCTATCATCGATAACTGTGCCCATCCCATGTACCGTGACTATCTGCATCACTATCTGGAAAATGCACCTGGTGGGCATATTCACCACGATCTTAGCCACGTTTTCGATCTGCATCGTAACTTGATCGAAACTGGCTCGATGCTGAGTTAATTGCTCGTACCGTCACGATCTTCAGAAATTTGCTGTAGCATCGTGGCGGTATAGCGATGGTTTTTCAGTGAATAGAGGTATTCCTGCATATACATTGGCGTATGCGGCGCATCAAAATATTTCAGCGTTGCCGGGTTCACCAGCCGCCAGGCAAAATGTGGAATGACTGTCAGGAAATGTCCGCGCTCAACGGCGCTTATTTTGGCCATAAAACTGTAGGGACGATAAATGATTGTTGGATTAATCCCACAAGGACGCATGTTCGCATCAATCATCGCTTCATAGTTAGCGCGGTTCTGAAAGCGCATCTGTAACCACGGCAGCTCCTGTAATAACTCCTGCTCCTGGCGTTCTTCAAAACGGCGAGAAACGAGAAACCCCAGTCGCAGCGGCGAAAGTTCGCTGATAGTCAGGCTCTCCAACCCCTTTACACGCCCGGAGACATGCTGCGGAGAGATAATAAAATCAAACTGGTGGTGGAAGAGATTATCAATAACCCCATTCTCACTAAACTCAACCGGCTGGGCTGTCACCCCTTCATATTTATCACCAAGGCTGATTAGCTGATCAAAAATAATCGTCGGATAGGTATTATCTATACCAATTACAATTTCACGAGAACGACGCCCGGAATTATGAATTTCATTATCAATAGCAGAAATTCGTTGGTAAACCGGAAAAAGTTTTTGATAAAGTTCCTGTCCAGCTTTATTAAGACTAATATTGTTATCTTTACGGGTAAACAATGTATAACCAATTTGCTCCTCCAGCGCGGCAATACTTTTGCCGAACGGCGACGCCGTCATATGTATTTTCTCTGCTGCCCGGGCAATATTATTAGTTTGCGCTAATAAAATAAAATTGCGCATCTTTTTTGAAATAAAAATATCCATACCCTCTCCCCAAACATCACTGTCCGCTTAACCGTTTCAGTTATTCAATCTTTGATGAAATCGCGTGCAAAGATAGGTGATTGCATCATGGTTTTACAGAAAATTACAGAAAAAGGAGGCGATATCAGGTGAAGACATTAGCCCGACAAAGGCGTCGGGCTAAAAGTATTATTGTGCGGTAGGTGTTTTTGCAGGTTGCTGATCAACAGGTTCTAACTGGAAGACCACATCAACCTGATCATCAAACTGAATAGCAGCCTGCTCGTAAGTTTCCTGAGTGGAAACCGGCGCGGCATCAGCTTTCATCATTCGAACCATCGGGCTGGGCTGATAGTTGGAAACATGGTAGCGCACGCTATATACCGGACCCAACTTGCGATTAAAGCCGTTCGCCAGCTCCTGTGCCTGATGAATCGCATTATCAATCGCCGCCTTACGCGCTTTATCTTTATAGGCATCAGGTTGCGCCACACCCAAGGAAACAGAACGAATTTCGTTAAGCCCGGCCTTCAGCGCGCCATCCAGCAAAGAATTCAGTTTGTCTAACTGACGAAGCGTTACTTCCACCGTTCTCACCGCCCGGTAGCCTTTCAGAATACTTTTACCATCCTGGTAATCGTAATCAGGCTGGGTGCGTAAATTTGCAGAGCTGATATCTTTTTTCGCGATCTGATTGAGTTCAAGGAAAGAGATATATTGCGCCACACGCTCATCCGCCTGCTTCTTGGCGGTCGCGGCATCCTTCGCTGCCACGTTGACTTCAATCGCAAGGGTGGCAATGTCTGGCACCGCATCCACGCTTGCTGTTCCTGAAGTGACAATATGCGGACCATCCGGTAGTTCATTGGCCTGTACTGCCATTCCGCTGAAACCCATCAATGCCGCCAGGGCGATAACTTTGAACTTCACGTTAGTCTCTCCGTGTTAATTGACTTGCCCAAAATTCAGGACCTCTGGAGGCAAGCTTAGCGTCTCTGTTTTAATTTTCCATCAGATAGCACCTAACTGAACAAGGCTTGTGCATGGGCAATCCCCTCTTTCGCCAGTTGTAGAGCGATAAACCACATCACGCAGCCCACCACGAAATTGATAATGCGCTGCGCTTTGGCGGTACGCAAACGCGGTGCCAGCCAGGCGGCTAATAACGCCAGGCCAAAAAACCACAGGAAAGAGGCGCTAATCGTCCCGAATGCAAACCAACGTTTTGGGTCAGGATCAAGTTGACCGCCCAGGCTGCCCAGTACCACAAAGGTATCCAGATAGACATGCGGATTCAGCCAGGTCACCGCCAGCATGGTGGCGATAATTTTCCATCGCCCCTGTTTCATCACTTCGGCACTCGCCAGTTCAATATTACTGCCCATCGCAGTTTTAAAAGCGCCAAAGCCATACCACAACAAAAAGGCAACACCACCCCAGGTCACTAATGCCAATAACCACGGAGACTGCATCAGTAACGCGCTACCGCCAAAAATCCCGGCGCAAATCAGGACTAAATCGCTGATTGCACAAAGTAAGGCAATCATTATGTGGTACTGACGGCGAATGCCCTGATTCATCACAAAAGCATTTTGCGGACCGAGCGGCAGGATCATAGCCGCACCAAGCGCAAGACCTTGAAAATAATAAGAAAACACGTTAAAAATTCCGAGTTAATTACCTGATGCAGAGACTATAGCGCGAGATTGTTATTAGATAAAATTGATAATTCTAATAGCATATAAATAATTTTAATATTAATTTAAATAATTCTACTCGGTGACTGATTTTAGAATAACAATCTCAACATTCCCCATGGCGTAAACGACGTTATGGCTCGCTTCCCTGCTCGCGTTGTAAAGGACTAACACAATGCAATCATATGATCTCACTCTGCTCCCCTACCCTATCCGCGAAAATATGCCGCGACAACAAGGTTGGTGCTTTGGACTACCACCAGGCATAACACCCGAACAGTGGCCGCTGGATCCAAATAATGGTTTCCCATTGAATCATGGATTTACCCTACTATTGCCAGAGGACTATCGGATTTATGGACCAGAGGTTGTCGCGTTATCTTTCTTTGCAGTTGCGCCAGAACACAACGATGGCGGAACTCCGTGTACAGAAGAAATATTGGATGTGTTTGAAAATTTTGAATCCTGCACGCCCCCAGAAGATCCAAATCTTTATGTTTTTTGGCTGGCAGAAAAGCAACGACATCCACGGCTATTTCGGATGGCAGATATATTAGGTTGTTCTTATGCGGTAATTTTACTAACCCAGCACGAGTTCAACGGCCCATTTTGCGAGCCACCTGAACTTATACCTGACCACTATCGCGACCAGCAAGATACGCCAGAATGGATGACTATTGGCAGTGCATTTAGTTATTTTCAGGCTAACGTCAGACCAAAAGATACGCCTGAAAGCAATTTTATTTACCGTAAATTGGGCACCATTCCTGAGCAGTCGCTGGCGTTCAATCTGGCGATTTCATGCGAGCCGCGCGCTTTTGATCCTAATGCGGGAATTAGCCCCTCAGAAAGAAATGATACGGAATATCAGTCCATTCATTATTTTTCTAAAGATGCAGAGGGAAAGAGTAAATGTGAACCTCTCCAGTGGCATAGCGCACATCTGCCCGATCATCTCGGTGGTTCGATGGCGCTCGTGCAGCCTATACCAGACGGAATGTCGCCTTATTATATTGAGTTTGAAGAGTATTTCGACGGGTATAATTTTGGCACAGGTAATGCCTGGCTGGACTTTAAAAATATGAAGTTTGATTTTAGTTGTTAAAGTTCACTGCTTTTAATATTAACGACGATCAACAAAATTACAGAAGGAACTGATATGACATTCAAACACTTTTTATTTTCTCTGATATCAGGGTTACTTCTGGTATCTTTCCCCAACATTGCTGCTGAAAAAATACTTCACTATACCGATCATGAACCTTATGGTGGAATGCGTACACAACTCATTAAAGAGGTATTATTTGCAGAAATTGGAAAAGAGTCACAAGGACGTTTGAAAATTGAACCTCACTGGAACGGTGAAATCGCCATCAGCTATGACGCACTGGCGACGATAAGTGATGGCAGCAAAGCTGATATGGGTATAGTGGTGCCAGAATACACAGCGAAACAATTACCGCTTCATCAAATATTCAAGAGCTTTGCTATTGGCCCGGAGCATGGAGCCAGTCAGGTAGAATTCTTTCGTCGCGTATATGCAGAAATTCCCGAACTTAACGCTGAAATTGAGCGTAACAATGTCGTGAACTTACAATTTTTCCTTGGCTATCCGGTAGGCTTTTTTTCTACCAAACCCATTATGAAATTAACCGCTCTTCAGGGAACTTCCTGGCGAACAGCCAGTTTCTGGCATCGGGCTTATTTAGTTAATACAGGAGCAAAAACCGTAACCTTACCGTGGAATGAGCAAATTACGACAGCACTCCGCGACGGGAAACTCGATGGCTTAATGGTCAATCTCGATAGCGGGTATGACATCCATGCTGAACGTGCTGCGCCGAATGTGTTGCTCTCTCCTTCGCTCTGGCTCGGCCATGTTTATCTTTTGACGATGAATAAACACACCTGGAAAAGCCTCAGTACTCAAGATCGCGAGGCGATTCAGCGAGCTGCTATTACAACCCAGAAGGCGCTGGGCCAGGCATTAGATAACAATCTGATCAACATGGTAAAAACGCTTGAACAGGAAGGCACACATGTTCGCTATCTGACAAAAGCAGAACTGGAGGCCTGGCGGAAAGCGATTGATTATCAGCAAGAACAAGCTCAGTGGGTAGCAAAGCAGAAAGCTGAAGGTATAGACAATGCCAGGGAAGTGATGCAAAAAGTTGCCAATCTTCTTGATAGAACAATCCATTGAATTGTTAGTGCGCCCATGAATCTTATGGGCGCTTTACATGATTAACGCGTTACCGCATCGCTCTCTTTATTCTCTTTCACCCGCTTGAAGTTCACATCCATTTGCGGATATGGGAAGCTGATACCAGCAGCATCAAACTCGCGTTTAATACGTTCCAGCACGTCCCAATACACGTTTTGCAGATCACCGCTGTTGCTCCAGGCACGAACGATAAAATTAACCGAGGATGCGCCAAGTTCATGCAGGCGCACGGTAATTTCACGATCTTTTAAAATACGATCTTCGGACTGAATAATATCAGTCAGGATCTGCTTAACCTGATCGATATCAGAATCATACGCCACGCCAATGATAAATTCGTTACGGCGCGCCGGCTCGCGAGAGAAGTTAATAATATTACCGGCAATAATTTTACCGTTCGGAATAACGATAATTTTACCGTCTGCGGTGCGCATAGTCGTAGAGAAAATCTGCACGCTCTGCACAGTACCGGCAACACCGCCGAGGTCAACATATTCACCGGCACGGAACGGGCGGAACATTACCAGCAACACGCCAGCGGCCAGGTTAGACAGCGAACCCTGCAACGCCAAACCTACAGCTAAACCTGCGGCACCCAGTACGGCGATAACCGATGCGGTTTGTACGCCCACGCGACCCAGTGCAGCAATTAGCGTAAAGGCAATAACTGCGTAACGGACTAATGCAGAAAGAAAATCAGCAACGGTGGCATCAATTTTACGGGAGATCATCAGGCGATTCACCGCATTGGAAATCATCCGCGCGACAATCAAACCAATGATGATAATCGCGAGAGCCGCCACGATGTTTACAGCATAACTCAGCAACAGCGCCTGATTATTCACCAACCAGGAACCTGCACCGTGTATGCTATCGACAACATTCAAATCTTCCATTCAATATTCCTTTTCAACTGACTCAAAATGGAGAAATACACTCCGCCGCCTTATGACGGGCAGTCTGACAAGGGTAAACAATAAAGTATAATTTTGCCAAATAGATCACAAATTTCTTAAGTACATCACCTTGCTTTTGGCGAAAAAAAGCCCCGCAGAGTGGGGCTCAGACATATGACAATGTGCGCTTTGTCATGCCGGATGCGGCGTGAACGCCTTACCCGGCCAACAAAAACCTGCAAATTCAATATATTGCAGGATACGTGTAGGCCTGATAAGCGTAGCGCATCAGGCAATTTTGCTTTTGGCGAAAAAAAGCCCCGCAGAGTGGGGCTCAGACATATGACAATGTGCGCTTTGTCATGCCGGATGCGGCGTGAACGCCTTACCCGGCCAACAAAAACCTGCAAATTCAATATATTGCAGGATACGTGTAGGCCTGATAAGCGTAGCGCATCAGGCAATTTTGCTTTTGGCGAAAAAAAG